>CAZKMO010000280.1:0-1532 GCA_964554015.1 uncultured bacterium | reverse complement strand
AAAGGATGATGGTTTTGCTATAACCACCATTACTCTGATTACCCGGGCTGAGGTTTCCGGGGTGAATGAGGAAACCTTTCAGAAAATAGCTGAAGAAGCTAAAAAAGGCTGTCCGGTTTCCAAAGCATTGGCGGGAGTTGAGATCAAACTTCAGGCAGAACTGAAAAGTGTATAGTGTAGATATATCTTGTCAATGTTGTTTTTCAAAGCAATGCTGAAATTATTTACAATTTTGAGGTTTTCTGGATTATTTAAAAATTGATTTCGATTCCGAAAACATGAGAACACTAATGATTATGGAGAAGGAAAAAATCTGTTATTTTGAACATGTTAATTACCATGTATGGTTTGTATAAGGGAGATATAAATGAAAGTGTGTGTTAATCAGACAATATGTGAGACTGCGGGTATTTGTGTAAAAATATGCCCGGAGATTTTTAAATTTGAGGCCGGAAGTAATAAAGCAATTGCTATGATGACAGAAGTCCCGGAGTATCTGGAAGATAAATGCAGGGAAGCATATCGGAAGTGTCCGGTTAAGGCGATCTGTGTGGATGAATAGAATTTAAAACTCTTTATGAAGGGTAATTCATAAAAATTATTAGAAAATGGAATATGGAGAATGGAAAAGGGAGATTGGAATTTATAAAGATAAAAGAAAAAAGATAAAAGATAAAAACTTAATATTAAAAATGGAAAATGGAGGAGGGAGAGAATAAACAAAGTAAAAAAGGCTTGTCCTGAACGAAAGTGAAGGGATAAAGGAAAAAGGAAAAAACAAAAGTGGTGTCATTCTGAGCGACTAAAAGGAGCGAAGAATCTCAAGCCAATAAATAAACAGATATGGTTATTTTTCCCTGATAAAGTGCGATTCTTTAATTCGCAAGTATAAAATTATGAAAGTAAAAAATTTTACAGATTTATTTTATATATATTAAGGAGAATAAAATATGGCTATTGATCCAATATGCGGTATGAAAGTAGATGAAAAACATGGTTTAAAACTGAACTATGAGGACCAGACCTATTACTTCTGCAGTGAACACTGCCGGAAAAAATTTAAGGAAGAACATAAAATACCTCAGGTTCAATGCGCAGAATGTGGTCCAGGGGAAAAACAGCCTATTTATCGCAATAAAACCCTTATAGTGGCGGCGGTATTGGCTTTATTATGCCTGATATCCTTATGGATACCTTTTCTTGGGGCCTTTCGCCTGGCATTATTTGATTATTTTCGGATGATATGGTGGGCTATTCTTCTGGGATTGATCTTAGGGGGAATTATCGATTATTTTATTCCCAGAAAGTATATTTCCCAGGTTCTGGCCCGTCCCCGTAAGCGGACTATTGTGTATTCGGTATTGATCGGTTTTCTTATGAGTGCCTGTTCCCATGGAATTCTGGCTCTTTCCATCCAACTCTATAAAAAGGGGGCCTCGGTACCGGCGGTGGTGGCCTTTCTTCTGGCCAGTCCCTGGGCCAACTTGACCATTACCATTATGCTCATCGGATTATTTGGACTGAAAGCGCTT
>CAZKMO010000279.1:0-1842 GCA_964554015.1 uncultured bacterium | reverse complement strand
AGAGGTTGCAGTTGAATTTAATTTAGTTACCAATGAACCTTGTAAAAGACTTTGTTATGTGGGAGCAGATTCTTTTCTGGAAGGGCAGCGTTGTGGTGAATTAATGGGTGAAATTTTAAATGGGAAAGGACAGGTAGCAGTTGTAATAATTGAATTTGGTTATAACAGTACAGAGATACGTCGCAAGGGATTCGAGGCAGTTCTTAAAGATTATTTTCCAGAAATAAATATTGTGGAAATTATCGAATGCTATGCAAATCCAGGCATTACCTATAAAAAAACTATGATGTTATTAAAACAATATTCTAATCTTAAAGGAATATATATATGTTTTGGCTCAACTCCTGCCAGTGTGGCTCAAGCTGTTGTTGATGCAGGTAGAGTAAATACGGTTAAATTAATAGCTCATGACATTACTGAATCAACTATGGAATATGTTAAAAAGGGAGTAATAACTGCAGTACTTTTACAAGAACCATATGCTCAGGGATTTAATTCGGTTATTCATCTGTTCAATCATTTGATAGATGATTGGGAACCTGAAATCCCGCGACTTCTTACTTATATGGATGTAGTTACTCAGAAAAATTATCATAAATATTGGAGTGAGGAAGAAGGAATAATTCAATCTAAAACCACTCTGGAGCGACTAGCAAAACCAGTAGATAAGAAATCTTCTAAAATTCTTCGAATTGCAATATTAAGCAGACTTGTAAGTGAATTTTGGGTACCAGTTAAACAGGGTGTTCTTGCTGCCAAGAAATTATTAACGGAAAAGAATGTTCAGGTTGAATTAATTATTCCTGACGAAGACAGATCTAAGGGACAATATGGATTAAAAGTGTATAAGCCAGCTTTTGAAAAACTTATCTCTCAAGGATATGATGGTATTGGTGTTATTGCATTAGATGCCAGACTGATACCATCAATAAACCATGCAGTGGAGATTGGAATACCAATAGTTACTTTTAATAGTGAACCATTTAACCTAAATGGTTTAATGTATACTATAACAGATCAAGCTGAGAATCTTAAAGAGAGAAATAAAGAGCTTGAGGCTATTGACAGGGTAGTCAGGGCTATTAACAGGGAGATTGATCTTGAAAACGTGCTTACATCGCTTTTAAATCAGATACTTATTATCTTACCTCAGGCTGAGAAGGGGTGTTTTTTGATTTATGATAATAAATTAGAGAAGTATCGGTTTGCAGCAGCGAATGGGTATAATGTTAAAGATTTGCAGAAGATTCATCTTACAGATAAAGAGGTAAAAAGTCGTTACACAAAGCATGCAGCACAGGTGGAACAGGATGTGTATGTCATACGGAGGATGAAAGGTGCATCTGCTCGGAATAAGTATGATTATATTGAGTCTTCTAAATCAATCTTGGCTATGTCGGTGATCTTGGAAGATAGATTAGAGGGATTCTTAATTTTGGAAAACATGAAGAGTGAGGAGGCATTTAATAAATATACTATACAAAAATTACTGCGTCTTCGTGAGCATTTAGTATCAGCATTTAATAAAGCCAAAAGTTTAAAGTTATTAGAAGAGAAGAATCAGAAAATTTTAAGCAGTATTCATTATGGGGAGCGCATTCAACATGCCATTTTACCATTGAGTGAGAAGATACAGTCTTATCTGCCTGAACATTTTATTCTATTCAAACCCAGAGATATTGTTTCCGGAGATTTTTACTGGTTCAATAAGGTGGATGGGAAGATAATTATAGCAGTGATAGATTGTACCGGGCACGGTGTACCGGGAGCGTTTATGTCTATGCTCGGGAATGCCTTTCTGAATGAGATAGTAACTGAGCAGAAAAATCTGAACCCGGCTGG
>CAZKMO010000278.1:0-1851 GCA_964554015.1 uncultured bacterium | reverse complement strand
TTCGCAACGAGAGGGAACAAATTGCTGGTTGACTTCTGTATCTTTTGCAGATTCTTTACATGGATGGGTAGTTGGAGAAGAGGGAACTGTACTTCATACAAATGATGGAGGAAATAATTGGAAGAAACAAGTCAGTAATACTTCCGGTTGGTTATATGATGTGCATTTTGTTGATGAAAATATTGGATGGATTACCGGTAAAATAAAAAATAATGTTGGGATCATGAGTACTGAAGATGGGGGAAATACCTGGAATCAACAAGAGATCGGTTACTCCGGCTTGTTTTCTATATTTTTCAAAAATTCAGAAATCGGGTGGGCTGTGGGATATCATGGTGTTGTATTGAAAACTATCGATAGTGGTAACTGCTGGTTCCCTCAAGACAGTAAAATTTCGAAATCATTATACTGCGTGCATTTTATTAACGATAATATCGGATGGGCATGTGGTATTAGTGGTTCAATTATTAAGACTAAAAACGGTGGAAGCGAATGGATTTATCAAAATATTGATTCGACATTATGGTTTCGTTCGATTTATTTTATTAATGATCATATCGGATGGGTAGTAGGTGATTACTACGATGGCAATAATCTTTTTAAGACAATTGATGGCGGAGAGACCTGGTGTACACAAGATGTTGGTGAGGTATGTCATTTATATGATGTATGCTTTACTGATGAACTAAATGGCTGGGTTGCCGGATATGATTACTTGAATCGAAAATCGTGTATTTTTTATACAGAAGATGGAGGTGAGCATTGGACTAATCAGAATAGTCCTTCAACAGAAGGACTTAATGCATTTTATTTTATTGACAACAAAACAGGTTGGACGGTTGGGAGTAATGGTACTATTTTAAAAACAACAGATGGGGGCGGAACTGATATTGGGGAGATTTTTGAATATCAAAATTACCCAGAAAATTTCAAGCTTTTCCAAAACTACCCTAATCCCTTCAATCCCTCAACAACCATCCGTTATGTTATTTCAAAACCAAGTTATGTATCAGTAAAAGTATATGATATTATTGGCAGAGAAGTTGAAACATTGGTAAAGGAATATCAATCAGCAGGAAAGTATACAATTCACTGGACAGGTGAGAATCATCCCAGTGGATTGTACTTGTATCAGCTGCAGGCAGGAGATTTTTGTGAGACCAGGAAGTTTATGTTAGTAAAATAGGTTTTTTGAATGATTTATTACAGTGAATTTTAAGGGGAAGGGCATGAGATGATGAAAAAAATAATACTATTTTTACTCTTTTCAAGTACCCTGTGTGCCCAGGGCTGGGAGTGGCAGTATCCCAAACCGCAGGGCAATACACTCTTGGGCCTTCAGGTGATTAATGAAAATACTGTTGTAGCAGTGGGGGAACTGGGAACGATAATCAAAACAACAGACGGGGGAGAGACCTGGGAGGTTAAACACCATGCCTGCGGCATGTCAGGGCATTTAGTTTCTGTTTATTTTCAGGATACAGTTACCGGCTGGGCAGTGGGAAGCAGCGGAACCATGCTGAAGACCACTGATGCCGGGGAAACCTGGATAAAACAGGACACCGTAACTTCAAGAGGATTGACTTCTATATATTTTGTGAATGCCGATACAGGCTGGGTGGTGGGTACAGGCTCCTGTGAGACCGGAGCAATTGTGCTGAAAACTACCGATGGAGGAGACAACTGGACATCTCAGATAATCGGTTTTCATGTACACACCTTTAATTCTGTTCATTTTACCAATGACAGTACCGGCTGGATTGTGGGAGACGGGTATTGGGGGAATGAGATATTCAAGACCACTGATTGCGGAGAAACCTGGATACAGCAGGACATTGAACCCAGAGTATA
>CAZKMO010000277.1:0-1866 GCA_964554015.1 uncultured bacterium | reverse complement strand
GGAATGCCTTTCTGAATGAGATAGTAACTGAGCAGAAAAATCTGAACCCGGCTGGGATTTTAAGCCAGCTGCATCAGGAGGTTCGCACTGCCTTAAAACAGGAACAGGAGCAGATAGAGGCTCAGGACGGTATGGATGCGTGTGTCTGCGTTTTAGAGAAGAATGGTGGGTATTATAAGTTAGTATTTGCCGGAGCCGAGCGCCCTTTGTATATGATAAAAGAGGGGGGAACAGAGTTAATGGAAATAAAAGGAGACCGAAACTCCATAGGAGGCAGGCAGCGGGAAAAGGAGCGAGTTTTTACCGAACACAAACTGAAGATTCAGGAGGGAGATCAGGTTTATTTAACCACAGACGGTTTTGTGGATCAGCAGAATGTTAAAAACAGGCGATATGGATCGAGTCGATTAAAAAATTTTTTAAAGTCAATATCCGATTTGAGTATGCAGGAGCAGCAACAAGCCATGATTCAGGAATTGGCTAGGTATCAAGGTAAAGAAGAGCAGAGGGATGATATTACCATAATGGGAGTAAGGTTATGATTAAAATGATGAGGAATATTAATAAATTTTTATTATTTATGATTTTATTAACTGTAATACAAATGTCGATTTTCTCATCACTAAACTTCGCTTATGATCAAAACATCCATTTTAAACATCTCACTACTAATCACGGTCTGTCTCATTCACATGTCAGATGCATAATTCAAGATATTCAGGGCTTTATGTGGTTTGGTACATTTGACGGACTCAATATATATGATGGTTATGATTTTACGGTTTACAGAAACAAACTTAATGATCCTAACAGTGTAACCTCAAATGTAATTCGGTCTATCTATGAAGATAGTCAAGGCAATCTATGGATTGCCACAATGCAGGGATTATGCTTGTATGATAAAAAGCGTGATTTGTTCATAAATTATAATAGAGAAAATGGTTATAATTTAGATAGTTTTGATATTAGGAATGTATTTAAAGATAGTAAGGGAAATTTGTGGATTGGGAGTACAGAAAATGGTCTATATTTGTTTGATCCGAAAAATAACAAAAATATTCATTATTCTTACAATAAAGATGATCCCAATAGTATAAGTAGTAATATTATTAGACAAATATATGAAGATAGCAAAAGTAATTTATGGATTGCCACAGAAGGTGGCGGTTTGAATTTATTTAATAGAGATACAAAAACCTTTACACATTTCACGCATAAAAAAAATAATCCCAATAGTATCATTGGTAATACTATTTATGCAATCGTTGAAGATACAGAAGGAAATCTCTGGATAGGTTGTTATGGAGACGGACTATCATGTATTCATATTGATGATATAGATACCCATTTTTTTGTTAATTACCGACACAATCCTGAAAGTAATGCAAGTTTATCAAGTAATCTTATACTTTCCCTGTGTCCAGATCAGAACGGGGGGCTGTGGATTGGTACGGAAAATGGAGGATTGAATTTTTTAAGTAAGAATATGAAAACATTTATTAATTTCAAAAACGATCAAAATGTTCCTCATAGTCTTAATGATAATTCAATATACTCAATCTATCAGGATAAAACTGGAAATTTATGGATAGGCACTTATACAGGGGGTATCAATATAATTTATCAAGGAAGACAGGCATTTAAACATTATATGAACGTGCCCGGCAATCCTAATAGTTTAAGTAATAATTCTGTATGGGAATTTTGTGAAGATCAACAAGGATTTATCTGGATCGCAACTGATGGAGGCGGATTGAACAAATTAGATCCTCAAAGTGGAAAATTTGAATATTTTAATTCAGAGAATTCAAATTTGAATTCTGATGCTATGCTTACTGTCTATATTGATTCCCAAAACGATGTATG
>CAZKMO010000276.1:0-1875 GCA_964554015.1 uncultured bacterium | reverse complement strand
AGGGCAATCATGCCGGAAGTAAAAATATACCTTTCTTTGGGCAGATTAAAGGCTGCTAGAAAAGCTCCCCGCACTGCACCTCCCACTCCGAATATTCCGGCAAAAAAACCAGATAAGGATCCCCCCATCACAGAAGTATGATTATTGGCCGGAATTTTCCAGTTCTGTTTCAGAAAAAGAAAAAATACATACAACAGTAAAAACCCTCCCAGAAGTCTTTTTAACAGTACTTCCGGACTGCCCACCGAAAGAGTTGCCCCCAGATAACTGAAAAGAATACCGGGAATTCCGAACAGCAGAATTAACTTCCAGTCTGCTCCTTTCCGGAAAAATATAATTTTCCAAATATCTCCGAAAAGGTGGATTATCCCTACAAAAAGCAGCACTATCGAAAACGGATAGAACAGGGACAGGACCGGGATCATGAGAGTGGAAAGCCCGAATCCGCTGACAGTGCCGATCAGGGAAGAAATAAAGGTGAATAATCCTATTAAAAGCCATTGATCCAATACGCACCCTCCTGAAAAAATTTTATCATTTCAAATGCCATTACCTTGTCAGATCAAAAAATTTAATTCATTTCTTTTCTGATTATTAGTTTATCTATCCCGGGGTAATAAAAAAATAAAGGGCAGACACCCCAGCATGATCAAGCTTCCCAAAACGTAACTTGTTTTTAGCCCCAACCTATCTCCCAACAGTCCAACAATAACAATAACACCGGACCGCAAGACAAAGCTCAAAAACATATATATCCCGTTTGCCAGAGCTCTGTTTTCCGGATAATTCTCCTGAACCATAGCCATAACAACCGGAGTTATGGAAATGGTTATAAAACCCAGAACCGGTAGTAATACAAACCTAATCCAACCCTGCACTTCCAGAAAAAATAAAAGAAGCAAAGGAGCACCAACAAAGGTTATCAAAAGTAAAATTTTTCTTCCGAATCTGTCGCTTAAGGAACCACTCACAAAAGCACCTATTACTCCTGCTCCCTGAAGTACGGTTAAGGAAACACCTGCCAGCCATAAACTGCTCCCCTGTTCGGTAAGAAAAGTCGGTAAATAAGTAGTCAGAGAAGCCTGCACAAACCCGCGTCCGATAATCACCATGGCCAGAGGAAAAATAAGGGGTTTCATTTTTTTTACGGCTTTTTTCCAGGGGAGTGGTTCCTGCCTGCTATAATGATGAATATGCACATCTTTTAATTTGATAAAAAGAAAAACAGTGGCTGCAATCCCTCCCAGCATCAGCCAGGGAACTCCCTTGACCGTTAATTGGGCCAGCGCTGTGACTACAACAATGGGACCGATTGTCCGTCCCAGCTCTCCTCCTACCATCCAGAAACTCATCCCTCTGCCCAACGATTTACCGGAAAGTCTTCCGGTTATAACCGGTCCCACAGCATGAAGTGCGGCTGAATTCACCCCTGCCGTAATAAGTATGAGAATCAGCAGAGGATACGAGGTTATCACCGCCGTGGAACTCATCAATACGGCTCCTACAGCAGGAGTAAAAATCACTAAATGATGCAGATGATAGCGATCCGCCCAATGTCCGATGAGAGGCTGGATTACCGACGGTCCCCGCACAAACACAGTCAGGAGTCCGGCCTCAGTCTTGGTCAGGAAAAGATTCTGGATAAAAATCGGCAAAAGAGGAGCAATAAAGGCTGTATAAGTATCATGAATACCATGACTGATTCCCACCGTAGCCACCCGAAAGGTGTCAAATGTACCGGATTTTCCCACCTTTTTTTCTTGTCCTGGAGCGGAAGAAGAGTGTTTTGTATTCATACTACTTTTCTTGCTTCTCCCGGTTCAAATACTTATCAAACCAATCCCTGATTCTGGGGGAAACATCCATCAAGAATTT
>CAZKMO010000275.1:0-1879 GCA_964554015.1 uncultured bacterium | reverse complement strand
CGAAAGAGTGGTCAGTGGGGTGAGGTGAAAGGACCTAATTCGGCAGAATTAAATGGAATTTTATTATATTATCTATCTCCTGATACAGTACGACCACAAACAGTTTAATTTAATAAGAGGATGGTAATTATGAAGAAGTTTTGGAAACTAATGTTTATGGTTTTTTTATTTACAATGACAAAATGTTTTGCAGAATGCACCTCCTTTTGTTTAACTTCTAATGATACAATTCTTTTTGGGAATAACCTGGACTGGTATATTGGTGACGGTCTCATTGTAATTAATAAACGAAATGTATCCAAAACAGGATGCTGGTTTTCCCCTAAGCCGAGCTGGACTTCAAAATACGGAAGCATAACCATAAATCAATTCGGTCGGGAGTTCCCTTCCCGGGGCATGAATGAAGCCGGCCTGGTAATAGGAGAAATGACCCTTAATGAAACTCAATTTCCTGATCCTGATTTCCGTACGCCCATTTCATTGCTGCAGTGGATTCAATATCAACTGGATAATTGTGCGACCATTGAAGAAGTGATAGCAACGGAAACCAGGATACGGATAGAACAGAATGAGTACCACAGCCATTTCTTGGTGGCAGACAGCAGCGGCAATTGTGTTGGCATGGAGTGGTTAAATGGCAGCTTGGTGTTTCATGCCCATGATACCTTACCTATCAAGGTCTTGACCAATAATACCTATACAAGTTGCCTTGAATATTATAACAGTCATACTTTGCCACCCTCCTCTGATTTTTCCTCAAAAGCGCGGTTTTACAGAGCAGCAGAAATGATTAAGAATTATGATCCTCAAACCAAAGGACCTATGGTAGGATATGCCTTTGACATTTTACACAGTGTGGGCCCGGTGGGGTGGACCAAATGGAGTCTGGTATTTGATATTAAGAATCAGCGGTTCTATTTCCGAACCAATGCCAACAATAATATCAGATATGTTGATTTCAGCTCATTTGATTATGACTGCAGTACGTTGGTAAAAATTTTTGATCTAGACAATCAGTTATCAGGTAAGGTGGAAAATTATTTTATAAATTATGATTTTGATATGAATCGTACCTTAATTATGAATACTTTTGAGAAAATCGAACCTTATATGGGTGTTACACCTGATGGGGTCAAGGAGACCATGGCTGGATATCCTGAAACCACTTCCTGTGTTTCAGAAATAAATAATGAGCACTTTAATTCAGCTGTTCTTGATTATAGGTTATCTCAAAATTACCCTAATCCCTTTAATCCCAGCACAACCATACAATACTATTTGCCGGAGTCACGCTATATCACAGTAGGAATCTATAATCTTTCCGGTCAGAAAATAGAAACATTAGTTGATGGATTTAAGCAGGCAGGTATCTACCAGATAAAATGGGAAACCAGGAGATTGCCGAGTGGTATATATTTTTGTACCATAAAAACAGGTGATTTCTCCGAATCCAGAAAATTGGTTTTACATAAGTAATATTTAAGGAGTAGGATAATAAATGTTTTCAATTATGCAGATCGGCAGATTCCTGATTACAAAAAAGAATTAATAGTAGTTACCTCCAGTGATACTTAATGCCTTAAAATGTCAATTAGGGGGAGTTGGGTAGTGAGAATAGAAAAGTTAAAATAGGCAGGATTTTATATGAGAGTGAATAGCAAAAGGCCCCGGGACTGTAAAGTTTGGGGCCTTTTGGCAAAATATTTTCTTAAATTACAAGGTTATTCCAAACTATCCGGCGGCGGGGGAGGAACTCTGTCCGAAGGGGGAGTGGATATATCGAATTTAATACTTTCTTCTTTTTTATCTTCTTTCTTTTTCTTCTCTTTTTTCTTTACCTTCTTTTCCTTCTTTATCTTTTCCTTTTTGGGACCCTTGG
>CAZKMO010000274.1:0-1892 GCA_964554015.1 uncultured bacterium | reverse complement strand
CTCATTTTTTTCATTTTAGGGCCATTAGCATCAGCACTTGTTAGTGGATTATTAATTGGCATTATATACTTATTTGGTTTTATATTTATCAAATTATATAATTTTTATTCAGAAGATTTAAATCTTGAACCGATTGATTTATAATCACATAACAACGCATTTATAGTTGATTGCCCTGGATTTCCTAATCCAGGGCGCATAAAAGTTGGGCTTCACAGCCCATAAGTACTATGGAGCAGAGGCCACATAAGACAACATCTTTTCCTGCTCCGCAGGGGCTCCGGCCCCTGCGGCAAAAAAGAAAGAAGCAATGAGTACAAGAGAACATAAACAATTACAACATAAAGGCTGCACTTACTATTTCACCACCACCGTGTGTGAATGGAAACATATTTTCATCAAACAATCTGTTATATCCCTGATAATCGACAGCTTTTTATTTTTTCAAAATAACCGGAGTGTACTAACTAACGGATATTGTATTATGCCCAACCATATACACTGGATATTTACTCTCCCGGAAGAAAATGATGATGTAGTAAAAATAATTACTACGTTTAAAAGCTATACCGCTACCCAAATATTAAAAAGACTAAAATCATCTGACATATATGATAAAGAACCTGTTGATACTAACTTTGACAATAACCATAATATAAAAGGAGCAACATCATCCTCACTGCTTACAACATTTTACAATCCCAATCCTGTAAAAAGATCACATCATACATTCTGGCAGAAAGATTCGGATCTTAAAGCTGTTTATACAGAATTTTTTCTTCGGGAAAAACTGGAATATATACATGCTAATCCGACACAGGAACAGTGGGCTATTGTTGATACTCAGGAAATATATCCGTTCAGCAGCTGCAGGTATTATATCAGTGGTAATGATTGGTATGGGATAAATATTTTATCTCTATTGTAATTATAGACCGCAGGGGCCGGAGCCCCTGCGGAGCACATCCAGCTAAAACATCTTGTTATTTCTGCGAATTTGAAATAGTAATGAATTTCGCAAGAGCAAATATTCGGGGTGAAGAGTAGAATCTTCCCTGCCCAACCCAGCGGGATAGATATCCCTCCCCTAACAAAGCCCACGATGAATATCGAGGGCCATCAGGACAACACCCTGGGTAATGAAGCCCGAGCTGATCTGGAGAAATACTATGAATCATGAGTACCAAAAAAAACATGAAAAACTGGATGCTTTAGATTCTAAAACAGGTTCATTGCTTCAGGTAACATCCTTGATGATGATTTTAGTAACACTTCCAGAATTGAAATCAAGGTTAAACTGGTCTTATAACCTATCAATGGGATTATTTGTTACCGCAGTATTATTTAGTTTAACTATTCTTTGGTTTAATAAAAAACCTTCTGACAGTTTTGTAAGAAGGAGAGTTTTAATGCTGAATATTTCCGTAATCCTAGTTGCATCTGGTGTATTAATAACTGTAATTGATATATTATTATAATTGATCTCCCTAAGACAGGTAACCTGGATGAAAAAATAAAATCAAAAGCATGGTGTACGGGCTTCAGCCCGTAATGTAATAACAATTCCAATCACTACGTAAATAAAAAAGGAGGTACGTCATGAAATTAAATGTAAAAGCTTTTGCTTTGACCTGCGGCTTGATGTGGGGACTAGGCCTTTTTCTTCTCACCTGGTGGATCATCGCCTTTGACGGGCCCACCGGCGAAATCACCTTCATCGGACATATTTACCGTGGATACTGCATCACACCCTTAGGAAGTATTTTTGGTCTGGTATGGGCTTTCTTTGATGGACTGATAGGCGGAGCAATTTTTGCCTGGCTCTATAACATCTTAGTTAAACGCACGGGTTGATTTTCTACTTCGGACCAACCAAGGCATCTCTTGATCGC
>CAZKMO010000273.1:0-1904 GCA_964554015.1 uncultured bacterium | reverse complement strand
TTTCCAAGGATTGTAATGCTATCGGGGTTTGTTTTCTTAATTCTTCCGGTCCTTTTACTCCCCATCCGCTGGTTGATTGATATCCGGCAATAATTATTTTTTTAATCCTTACCTGTGTATGTATGGGATACAAGGCCACTACTAATTGAATAGTGGAACAATTGGGACTGGCAATAAAGGAAGTTTCTTTGGTAAGCACATCTGCATTAACCTCCGGAACAACTAAGGGAACATCATCTGACATCCTGAAATCACGGCCATTATCTATGCAGATAGCCCCGTTTCTTTCTGCTGTTTTCCGCCAGGTTACACTCGCACCCTTAGCACCTTCTTTACCGGCGAATAATACCAGATCAGTATTTTCAAATACATCCGCAGTGGTTTCTACTACCTGCATTTTCTCTCCTGCCAATAATTCAGACCGCTCCCTGGTGGCTGCCACCCGGGGAGGCCATTCACAGGGGAAGTTCCTTTCTTTTAAACAGGAGACTATGGTTTCCCCCACTAAACCGACCCCGATTACGGTTACTTTTAAGGCCATAATGTAATCCTTTAGCTATATATAGAGTTCACAAATAAAACTTTCCTGAATTTTTTAAACTAACAGGGTTGTCCAAAAAGACATTATTTTGTCAGTCTGAGCGAAGTCGAAGACTGATAAATTCGATAGAAACAATATGCCTCGACTTCGCTCGGCATGACATTCTTGTACAGAACTAACCTTTTTGGACAACCCTGGTACTAAATAAAAAGCTGTGCTCAGTATAAGTTGTATACCCTACATTTTATCTGAGATTATTATTTCCGACCCAAGTTGCACTTGGGTCGGAGGTAAATATTCCTAATTTTGGTTTATTAATTCTGTTATTTCATCCAGGTGCAGTTTAAAATGTCTGGGATAATCCAGAATCATTTCCTTTAGGGTAATTTTATCATTTAGAGCAGAAATCCATTCATTCTCCAATTTTTCTGTATGTATATTCTGTATCACATGACAAAAGTGAATATTGGAATACTTCCATAATTGGATTAGGTTTTCCCAATCTTCCTCCTGATAGTTCTGAATAGCAATCCATCTGTCATTATTTCCCAAATTGGCATAATCCGGAAAGATCAATGGACTTTGCTGGTATTGCAAGTGAATGACTCGATGGGTGTTATTAGAGGCAGAATCCACCATATGCCCCACAATTTGCTTAATGGTGCGATGTTGACTGTTTCGTCGTTCAGTAATAACCTGGACGGGAAGAGTCTGTAGTTTGGACTCCCATTCATCCAGAAGGGATAATAATTCCTGACTGATTGATTCGAATGTATTCATATCATTTGCCTTTATATTTTTTCGTTCTCAACCTTTGACCGAAAATTCATTTAAGGCCTTTCATTCCAGATTATACTCATTATACACCATCTGTTCTATATTCTGGGGTCGCCGTATAAGTTTTATCTTATTGTCTTTAGTAATCAATACTTCACCGGGCTGGAGGTAGGAATTATAATTCACAGGTGCCATGGAGGAACAGTAGGCGCCGGTGCCTCCGATAACTATCCAGTCTCCCAGATCAGGTTCAGCCATCAGACGGGCTTCCACTTCCCCTCTGCTGTTCAAGGTCTGGCAATCTCCGGTTTCACAACATCTTCCCACCACCACGCAAGGTGCTGTGGTTATCCCTTTCTTTACCGTTTCAAATTCAGAGGAGAGTAATTTACCCTTTTTGGAGATTACGTATATGGGATGCAAAGCTCCATACATAAGAGGTCGTATATTTGACTCCATACCCCCGTTAGTGATAATGAAGTAAAATCCTTTTTTGCGATTATATTTCTTATCGATAACTTTGGTAATAATATATCCGGCATTGGCGATAGCATAGTTTCCGGGTTCGATTTCCATATGTAGTTTA
>CAZKMO010000272.1:0-1970 GCA_964554015.1 uncultured bacterium | reverse complement strand
TTGATCGCCCCGGGTATCTTACCCGGGGTGTAAACTGAGTGGGTTTCATAATCCACTTGATTATGGGGCAGAGGCCCCAGAGAAATGCGTCCTGGATTATGAAATCCAGGACGATCGAATAAAGGAGGATATTATGATGAAAATAATACATATTAAGTTAATCACTATTTTCTTTTTTAGCCTGATACTGCCTCACCTGTCAACTGCATGTGAGGAAGAAAAATCTTCATTCCAGGAAGCTCAAAAAGTAAAGCTTGATCTTTTAGCACAGAAATTAAACAGCATTATGCAAAAGATGGATAATCTTGAAAAAGAAATTGAAAAAGCAGGGAATCTGCTTGAAGATATGCAGAATTGGCCTGAACGAGATGAAGAACAAGAAAAGATACAGAAGAATAAAATTGAGGGCCTAAAAGATGCATTGAAGGAATTAAAAAAAGAAGCAGATAAACTTGGAGAAGAGAGTAGGGCGGTCAAAGGAAAAGACAAAAGCAAGGCCTTCAAGTTGATAGAGAAGAATCTCATAGAAGAAATTAATCGATTAACGTTTTTTAGGGATAGGCTTATTAAAAATGGCCAGATAATACTAGCTCAAGTAATTGACGATAACAAGAATTACCTGGAAGATCTGTTGCGGAGGCTTAGAGAAGAATTTTTAATCAATTATTGATGTAATCAATTTTAAACTGAATTGAAAAAGTATGGCTAATGCCTTTGATTATGGGGCAGAGGCTCCAGAGAAATGCGCCCTGGGTTACGAAACCCAGGACGATCGGAAGGTTAGGATACTATCAATTCATATTAACCGAAAGGAGCACACATGTCACGAACAGTAATTCTTACAGTAATCCTGGCATTGGTAATTTTGGGTGGGTGTGATTCGAATAATCCACGCCAAAACTCAGATCAGGAAATTATTGCTCTCGAGCGCAGCGCGTTGGACAAGTGGGCACAAAGCAATACGGGTGGGTACATCGACATCTCTGCAGACGAGATTACCTGGTTCGACTTCACACCTGGTGCGCAATTGAGGATAGACGGCCTCCAGGCAGTAGGCAACTTCTTGAAACCTCTTGCGGAGAATATTCCACCTCACACATATGATATGGTGAATCCGAAAGTACAGATTTATGGTAATACCGCCATCCTCACTTTCCATTGGAAGGCCTCAATGGCAGACGGTATGCCTTTGGATGGATGGAAGGCCACTTCTGTATATAACTGGCAAGACGGTAAATGGCGCCAAGTTCACGCCCACTGGTCGGTTGTCCAGAGTGAGTAGTTGTATGCTATCCGTTCCAGGGTTCTACCCTGGAACGATCAACCATATTTTATTTTTTTTGTAGATTAAAACCGCAGGAGGCGGAGCCCCTGCAGAGTATTAAAACTTTGAAAAATAAGGATTAAATATCTATACCTAAAAAAAAGGCGATTGTTCCTGTTGGAAAAATAGAACAGCGTATCCTGCTTATCCGGGGTGAAAAAGTTATTGTTGATGCGGATTTGGCGGAATTTTATGGGGTTCAAACCAAAGTCTTAAATCAAGCCGTAAAGAGAAACAAAGATCGCTTCCCCGAAGACTTTATGTTCCGACTGACCAAAGCTGAAAAGGATGAGGTGGTCACAAATTGTGACCACCTCGAGAAGTTGAAATTTTCGCGGACAACTCCCCAAGTGTTTACGGAACATGGTGCTATAATGGCTGCAAATGTTTTGAATTCCAAAAGAGCAATAGAGGTCAGCGTTTATATTGTCAGAGCCTTTGTAAAGCTACGCCGCATGATTGCGGAGAATAAAGAACTGTCAAACCGAATAGCTCAAATAGAGCGGCACCTAGCTGACCATGATGAACAAATTATAGAACTGATAAAAGCAATCAAGCAATTTTTAAAACCAGATCCACCACCAAAGAGAAGGCGTATTGGTTTTCACTAATCTGGTTCGCAAGACCATGCCTATAATCAGGTTCT
>CAZKMO010000271.1:0-1971 GCA_964554015.1 uncultured bacterium | reverse complement strand
ATACCTTGACTCTTTACTTCCCCCCTCAAGAGTTCATGGTTTTTAAAGATGAATTATCAGGAGAAACAGATGCCAACAATCAAAGTTCAAGAACTTGAATTAACCCAACGGAAGATAGTCGATGACAGACTGGTCATATATATTGCAGGAGGACTAATAGGTATCTTCCTTATTTTCTTCATGTTAGTCCCGGTAAGCAATATTCTGCGTTTGAGTATTACCCCATACAATCCGGAAACTCATATTTTTAGCCAAGGGCTGACTCTTGATAATTTTATTAATTACTTCTCTACTCCTACTATAGTTCAATCTCTGTATAACAGCTTAAATGTTTCATTGTGGGTCACCTTGATTACAACCATTCTGGCTTTCTTCTTTGCTTATGGGCTAACCAGGACCACAATATACGGGAAAAAGATACTCTACTTTCTCGCAATGGCGCCTCTTGTTGCTCCTTCTCTTCTCCAGGCAATGGCCTTGGTATCCCTATTTGGCAGAAATGGCCTGATTACAGGATTGCTTAATACAGAATGGAATATTTACGGAGCTACAGGTATCATTATTTCGGAGGTTTTATATTCATTCCCCCATGCTATGATTATCCTTTATACTACTCTTTCGGCTGTTGATTCCAGACTTGATGAAGCTGCCTCCAGCCTTGGTGCTTCAGATATAAAAATTTTCTTCAAAATAACTGTTCCCACAGCGCGCTATGGTATCATTTCTGCAGCAGCCTTAGTTTTTAATTTAGCAATTACCGATTTCGGCAATCCAATTATTATCGGGCAGAACTACAAAGTACTGGCTACCGAGATATACCTTCAGGTCATAGGCATGCAGCGCTTTGATATGGGTGCCACAATAGCTGTAGTCTTGCTGGTTCCTTCTGTCATTGCTTTTCTCTTAAATTACTATTTTACCAAAAGGAATAGCGCTTTGATTAGCGGCCATGCCAAACCCACACTGACACCCTCAGGTCCTTTCAAAAGACGGATTTTTACCAGCTATTGCTGGATTATCACCGGGATATTGCTTTCAGGCATCTTGGTGATAATTTGCAAATCATTTATAACTCTCTGGATGTACAATTGGACTCCTACTCTCAAACATTTTAATTTCAGGATACCGGGTGGTATGGGTGTACTATGGACCAGTTTATGGATATCCCTAATCGTTGCAATTTCAGCTTCTTTTTTAACCATGGTCAATGGTTACATTATTGAAAAGAAAAATCCATTTTTTGCCCAGCCTCTCTATTTGTTGTCAGTTATTCCGGCTGCGATACCTGGACTGGTTATGGGATTAAGTTATATCTTAATATTTAACACTCGTTTTCTTCATATTGGCGACCTTCTCTACGGTAAAGCCGCTTTGGTAATTATCAGTGTAATCATCTGTAATTTCACTCTGGGCACCTTGTCAAGTATTACCAATATGAAAAATATTGATAAAGAGATGGATGAATCAGCCACAAGTCTGGGAGCTACTGTAATCACTAGCTTTACCAAAGTAGTTTTTCCCCTGAACAAGGTTTCGTTTTTTGGCAATCTTAACTACTATTTCATGCGTAGTATGGTCACTATAAGTGCAGTTATTTTTTTAGTTTCCCCGGATGTTCACCTGGCGGCTATATCGGTAGTGAATCTGGAAAAAGATGGTAAGGACGGGGCTTCATCAGCCATGTCTTTCTTGATTATTCTGGTAGTAATGATTAGTGTATTTCTACTAAACCTTTTCAGTAATAAAAAACCTGAAACCGAGACTAACCAGCCTGGAGTATAGCGCTTATGGCAATAAGTGGGTCAAAGTTTGGTTCAATCCAAAAAATATAACTACATGATCCAAATAAAGTGTCAGTGAAAAAAGATAACTTTCTTGGAAAAATTTGACTTAAACAATTTTTTAAAATGGAGGTAAGATGAACGACGCAATGAATCTTTTAGATGTAAAATTTACGGAAGATATATTTTT
>CAZKMO010000270.1:0-2124 GCA_964554015.1 uncultured bacterium | reverse complement strand
GAGTACAATCATTTCCTCTCCCTTTGGGAGAGGATTAAGGAGAGGGCAACTTATTAGAGGTAGATAGAAGGTAGCAGTTTTCAGGGATAAGTTTTGGGTAAAGGTGGTTAGGGTCTAACCTCTAACTTCTAAAAACTGTATTTAAAATTTGGAGCATTAACAATGAACTGCATCACATTATTCATTTTCCATATAATTGCATTAAGCTTATCGCTTCTTAATAATAATAATAATGGAAAATATCAAGCTTTTTACCAGGATGATGGGCTACAGGCTGCGAGTACAGGTAGTCAAGATTCACTGTTACAACAAATAGGACCGGGTATTTATAAATTTGGTGAAATTATCATTGATAAAAATGAAAACTATATTGAGTTTCCGGCAGCAGTGAATATGGACAAGGGGTTGATAGAATACATTTTAGTTGGAGTACTTGGTAAGCTACATGAGAGTTTGTTTTTTACCAAGGTTGAACCCTATCAAATCAAAACTGCACTTTTACTGTATGGTTTTAAAGACAGTGGAGTAGAGTTCAGAGGGCAGGGGTATGAAGATTTCTTAAAAGGTGATTCACTGGAGATCTGGGTTTCCTGGGATGAGGGAGAAAAAAATTTAACCAGGGTTGAACAATTAGTTTTTAATCAACGCACAGAACACACCATGCAAAGAACAAATTGGATTTTCACCGGTTCCTATTTTTATCAGGGCAGATTTATTGCCCAGATTGAAAAGTCCATTATCGCTGTATATTATGACCCTATAGCCATAATCAATAATCCTTTGCCGGAAAGAATAAACGATGAGATCTGGTATGTAAATGAAGATAAAGTTCCCAAAATTGGAACAGAGGTTAAAATAATTTTCAGGGAAGTGGAAAATAATATACAGAGGTAAATTACAATAAAATAATAAGAAGTGATAGCTTAAAATCAAAGAACTAAATTTTTTTAAAATCAGAAAAGGAGATGTTATGCAGAGCACAACAGTGTATAGGAAAAAAGGATTTTATGTAATGATATTAGTATTGATTGTAATAATGCAATTATCAGTTTTTGCTGATATTACAATCAAGAAAAGGCAAAATATTTCTTTAAAGAATGAGATACAGCATGCCATACAAAAAGGTTTAACCTGGTTAAAAGAGAATCAGAATACGGAGGGATACTGGTCTCAGAAAGAGTATCCGGCCTTAACTGCGTTAGTGCTTTATGCCTTTATGTCAGATCCGGAGCAGCGATATACATTAGAAAACAGTGAATTTATTAAATCAGGATATGACTATCTGATATCATGTGTACAGGATGATGGTGGGATATATGTAAATGATCTGTCCACTTATAATACCGCGGTTTCAATTATGGCGCTGGTAACAGCGGGATCATCCCGATATAAAGATATTATCCTCCAGGCCAGGAATTATCTGGTATCACTGCAAAGTGATTATAACCAACAGGGAGTAAATGACAGTCAATTTAACGGCGGTATTGGGTATGGCTCCCGGTATGAACATTCCGACATGTCCAATACTGTGTTGGCCATGGAAGCGATACATTATACCAAGTTTTTAAAGCAGGATCATCCTGAATTAAAGGAGCTGGATTTTGAATCTGCCATACAGTTTATGCAGCGATGTCAGAACTTGCCGGAATACAATGACCAGCCCTGGGCCACGGGTGATTCCTTAAACAAAGGTGGCTTTGTGTATTTTCCCGGAAACAGCAAAGCCGGAGAAATGGAACTTGCTTCTGGTAAAAAAACGCTGCGGTCGTATGGAAGTATGAGTTATGCCGGCCTTTTAAGCTATATCTATGCTGATCTGGAGGTGACAGATCCGCGGGTACAGGCAGTATACGATTGGTTGAGACAAAACTATACTCTTGCAGAAAACCCAGGTATGGGAAAACAGGGATTATTCTACTATTACCATACCATGGCCAAGGCGCTGAATATAATTGATAAGGATAAGATAGAATTAAGTAATGGAGAAAAAATAGACTGGAAAAAAGAACTTACTTTACAGCTCTTTAATTTGCAGAATGGTGAGGGATATTGGATGAATGAGAACGGCAGATGGTGGGAAAAAGATCCGGTATTGGTGACCTCATATGTGCTTATTGCCCTGGA
>CAZKMO010000269.1:0-2247 GCA_964554015.1 uncultured bacterium | reverse complement strand
TAGAGCATCTGTCACCATATGATATGAATTTACAACCTAGAGCACCTTTAAAACCTATACCACCAGGTCAGCCTGTAGATGAAGAAATTATTGAAGAACCATGTTCAGCTACCGGTTCCTTTATTGGGATACAAAATCGAATCTTAAAGGAAATTATTTCTATTACTGGATCTGATATTAATCTTATCCAAAGCAGTAATCGAGTAAGATTTAAAGAATCGAGAATAAAAATAAAGTTAACCAGACATTTATCAGAAATTGAAAAGTTGACATTAATAAAAATAAAATTAAAAATAGTTGTTGCTGGCAGAACCTTCTATTATGAATTTTATCCTGATGATTTTCTTACCTATGAATTTGTATGGAACTGGAAGGATGCTTATGGCAGGGAAGTTCGAGGAACGCAGACTGTTACAATAAATATTGGATATGAACAGTATCGAGCTTATATTGCGTATACTCGAAGACAAGCATTGAATGTACTTGCTTGGGGTAATTATATTCTTGTAAAAAATCCTTATAATTATACTCTTATATCAACTGAAAGAAAATTTACCTATTACCGGGATTTTACTAAAAAATTTGGAAGATGGAATAATCCTACTAATGAATTTGGAGAATGGTCTGTTAATTACCATCATAGTTATGATCCCATACATAAAATTATTTCTTATGGTGACGGATCAATGAGAAATGCAGAATTTTTAGCATCACCTGCTATTCAAACCGAATTTAATTTACCCGCCGAAATGCCAGAAGATTATTTTATTAAAAGTGTAATACCCGGAGAAAATGGATTATTATATAGTCTTATAGTAGATATGGAAAACAATCAAACAGAATTTATCGAACTTAATTCAGATTATTTATTTGGTATTTTTAATGAAATGTGTTTAGATGTAACCAATGGACCAAATGGCCATATATATATGGCTGATACTGACAATAATCAGATTTGGGAACTTGATCCCCATTCCAATACATTTAAAGTTATAGCAGGAACAGGGCAAAATGGATTCAGTGGAGATGGTGGTCTGGCAACCGAAGCTACATTAAATTATCCGATAAGTATAGAAGTTACCTCAGATGGTGAAATCTTAATATCTGATTTTGGGAATTTTCGTGTCCGTAAAATTGGTACGGACGGAATAATTACTACCTTTGCCGGTACCGGTGAACCCGGGTTTAGCGGCGACAGCAGCTTTGCCACTTTAGCCAAAATATGTGCCGGAGACCTTGCTCTAGATGATGAAGGCAATCTCTTTATTGCTGATCCCATAACCTGCAGAGTCAGAAAAGTAACCCCGCAGGGGATTATAACCACTGTGGCCGGCAATGGGCATATCGGGTATTCTCCTGATGGTATTAAAGCGATCAATTCCAAACTTTTCATACCGGTTTCCATTGATATAAATCAGGATGGTGAACTGTTAATTGCCGATGCTATTAATTCCAGAATTAGAAAAGTGGATAACCAGGGCATAATAACTGATTTTGCCGGTTCCGGATTAGTACCGGATCCTGCGGATATTTTTTATGATATGTATGGTTTTTCTCCTCCGGATCTTGATACTTATGAAATGTCAAATATATATGAATATATTGCAGGATATTTACGTAATGATCCAGATGGTTTTATTTATGGTTTTTTTTATTATATGTATAATTTTTACATTACCCCAGGATTTAATGGTGATGGTAATGTACCATGTGCTACTTTATTGAGTGTATCTGATGTATATGCAAATGCGGACGGCACTGTTCTATTTACAGATCCTCTTAACAGGAGAGTCAGACGGATCACCAATTCTATGCCTGCTTTTGATCTGAATCCTATAACAGTTGCCTCAAAAGATGGAACACAAATATATATCTTCGATAAAAACGGAAGGCACCTGAAAACCCAGGATGCCCTGACCGGGAAGACCATCCGTGAATTTTCCTATGATGACAAAGGTCTGTTAACCGGAATCACTGATAGGGACGGTTTGACCACTGTTATTCAGAGGAATACAGTAGGGAATCCCACAGCCATAATTTCACCGTTCGGGCAGCAGACCTTGCTTGATCTGGATGAAAACGGTTTACTAAAAATGGTTACAGATCCCCAGGGTAATAAAAAGCAGTTCTTTTATGATGAGAATGGTCTTCTAACCAGGATGATCGATCCCGGGGGAGGGGAGTATAACTATACCTATGATGAATACGGGAAACTGATAAAAGATGAGGATCCTGCCGGGGGGTGGA
>CAZKMO010000268.1:0-2259 GCA_964554015.1 uncultured bacterium | reverse complement strand
AAAATGAGTTTTCTTCCCATCCTTTTTCTCGTTTGTCACTGCGGTTAGGTCGGATATTCAGGAAAAGTTAAGAAATAATTTTTATCGCAATGCTTAATAGACTCGGGTTCAGAGGATCGAAGCGATGCTGAACTTGAAGCAGGATATGGAAAAGGGAGGAAAGGAAAAGGGAGGTTCAGGTTAAGGCTAAGGTTGAGATTTATTGATATGTTTTCTTAACCTCAACCTTTCCTAACTTTTAATTCAAAATTCCAAATTTTCAATTCCCTATTCCCTCTCCCTTTCTTCCCTTTTCCATACTTTTTTTTCCTTTATCTTTTTTTTATTATCCCCCCCAAAACCTGCACTACTTGGTCAGTTTCACTTAAGTCGGTAAACAGGTAATCAGGCTTATGGGATTTTAGTTCCTCAAAAGTGTGGACTCCGGTTGCTACTGCCAAGGATTGCACCCCGTTAATGCGGGCACAGTTGATATCACTGGGGGTGTCGCCTACTACAAAAATATCTTTATTTTTAAATATGATTTTTCTCTTTTTTTTGATTTTCCTTTTTATAATCGGTACCATTTCATTTCTTTTTTCAGTATCGTCGCTGAAAACCCCGTTTTTAAAAAAATGACCTAGATTAAAGTAATTGAGTTTGATAAAAGCTGATTTTTTATAATTTCCGGTTAATAAGGAAAGGAAATTTTCCTTACTGGTATACAGGTATTGTAAAAGGGGGATAATTCCCGGACATACCCGTTTGCCGGGACGGTCTTTCTTTATCTCTTTCTTTAAGGTGGTAAAATAGTATTTTTTGAAGGTATTAATCCTGGATTCATCCCAGGTAAGATTATGTTTTTTCAAGGCTTCCTCTAAAATGGCGGGATCAGTTTTTCCCATCATAAAAATATCTTTGAATCCGTTTTGGATCCCCCATACCTTTTGGAAAGCAATCTGCATGGACTCTGAGCCTGCCCCGCCACTATTGATCAAGGTTCCGTCAATATCGAATAAAATAAGTTTCAAATTAAGCTCCCCTTATAGTAATCATTTTGATATAAAATAAACTTTTTTTCCTTTTATTCAAGCGGTTTTGTGGAATGAGATTATTTTTAATTTGCTTTTAGTTTTTATTTATTATATTTTCAGATGATTAGGTATTGAGCAACAAAATTTTTATAAATAACACCAATAATTTTTAGGGAAAATTACATGAAAAAGTTATTTACCGAAGATGGCAAAAGTATTGAAATAAAATTGAATGAAAATCTCTACGGTAAAAATTCCGAGTTGGCGGAAAAGAATTTAGAAATATTAAATAAACAGGGTATACATGCCATAGATATTTTGGGTTCTATAGGATCCGGTAAAACCTCGATTATCCAGCAGCTGGTTGCCCGTCTGCATACAACCTTTAGGACTGCGGTTATAGCCGGGGATTTGACCACCACCATTGATGCGGACAGAATCAAAAACAGGGGAGCAAAAGTCATACAGATTAACACAGATGGAGGCTGTCATCTGGATGCCAATTTGGTAGGAAGGGGGCTGGAAACACTGGATCTGAAATCACTGGATCTTATTTTAGTAGAGAATGTGGGCAACCTGATTTGCCCCAGCAGCTTTCCGGTGGGAACACATCAGCGCATAGTGGTGGTTTCCACCACGGAAGGACCTTATATGATTGTCAAACATCCCTATATTTTTAAGGATGCCACGGTAGTGGTAATTAATAAGAAAGATATGGCAAAAGCCATGGAACTGGAATTAGATCAGTTCAGGAAAGATGCCTTGAAAATAAAACCGGGCATCAAGGTAGTGTATACCAATGCCAGAACTGGTGAGGGGATACCGGAATTAATTGAAAAATTAAATATAAGCAAGGAATAAATGCACGAAGCATCCATCGGACAATCAATTGTTAAAACTGTTTTATGCGAAGCAGAAAAGCAAAAGGCTGTTAAGGTTGAGTCAGTGGAGATCGAGATAGGAGAATTGACTTTTCTGGGTCAGGAGCAGGTAGAGTTTTGGATAAAGACTGGGTTTGAATCTACTATAGCGGAAAGTGCCAAGATAATTTTTAAGAAAATCAAAGCAGGTATTAGGTGCAATAAGTGTGGTTTTCAGGGAAATATAAGGATTAAAGAGGATCCTCAGTATCATATGATGCTCCCCACCTTTTCCTGCCCCAAATGCGGAAGTTCAGAGGTTGCCATTATCAGGGGTAAGGATGCTTTTATACGTAGGATTCAGATTACTCAGGAGTAATAAAGAC
>CAZKMO010000267.1:0-2262 GCA_964554015.1 uncultured bacterium | reverse complement strand
GCAGAGGTAGCAATAGATGATATTAAGCCAATATTTGGTCCTTCAGGAGTTTCAATGGGACAAAGGCGTCCATAATGAGAATAATGGACGTCTCTCACTTCAAAACCAGCTCTCTCTCTAGTCAATCCGCCGGGTCCCAAAGCTGACAAACGTCTTTTATGGGTCATTTCAGCTAAGGGATTAGTTTGATCCATAAATTGGGATAACTGACTGGTGCCGAAAAAAGAATTGATGACTGACATTACAGGCCGAGCATTAACCAAATCCTGGGGCGTCATATGTTCACTGTCACCGATATTCAATCTTTCTTTTATGGTTCTCCCCATGCGGGAGACACCAATGGCAACCTGTTCCGAAAACTGCTCCCCGATAGTTTTTACCCTTCTGTTGCCCAGATGGTCAATATCATCCGCATTTCTTTTCCCCCCACGTAAATCTAATAAATACTGGATGATACAAATGATATCCTCTCTGGTCAATACCCGCTTGTTTTCATCTACATCCACCCCTAATTTTTTATTTATTCTATGTCTTCCCACTATGCCGATATCATATCGATTAGGGCTGAAGAATAAACGTTCGATCATGGTTCTGGCGGTATCAATATCCGGCGGTTCACCGGATCTCAACTGATGATAGACATACTCAATAGCATCTTTTTCAGAATCGATATTATCTTTGATAAATGTATTCTTAATAACCTCTACACCGCTTAATTCCTCCTCTCCCCTATAAAATTTTACTTTAGAAACCCCTAATTCTTTTAATCTGGTGAATGTTTCTTCGTCAAAAGTATCACCTGTTTCAAATAATAATTCACCGGTTTCATTATCAACTATTCCCACTTCTTCATTATCAAAGAATAAATGTCTTCCCATATTTTCTTTTATTTTTTTATCATTTAAAGAGACTTCATCAACCATATTAAATAATCGTAAAATCTCTTCATCGGTTGCGCATCCCAAAGCACGTAAAAGTACAGTAGCAGGAAACTTTCTCCCCTGATCAATGTACACATACAATACATCATTAATATCGATACTAAATTCTAACCATGAACCTCTGAATGGTATTACCCGGGCAGAAAAACTTCTACTTCCATTGGGATGTACTTTTTCATCAAAAAATACTCCAGGTGAACGATGCAATTGATTAACAATAATTCTTTCAGCACCATTAATAATAAATGTACCTTTATCAGTCATATAGGGGAAATTACCCAGATATACGACCTGTTCTAAAGTGTCAATATAATCGGATTTTTTGCTGTATTTATCTTTTATTGATAATCTCATTTTCAACTTTAAAGGTACAGAATAAGTCACTCCTCGATTACGGCATTCCTTCACACTATATTTGGGGGAATCAACATAATATTCAACAAATTCCAGAATGTAATTCTCCCGTGAATCTGTTATAGGAAATACCTTCTCGAATACTTCTTGTAATCCTTGAGATTTTCGTTTCTCAGGTTTTAGGTCATCCTGTAAAAAATCTCTAAAGGATTTCAGCTGGATATCCAATAAATCCGGTATTTTTACAGCAGAAGAGATCTTTACGAAAGATTTTCTTTCAATTAACTTTTTTCTCAAAAAAATGCCCTCCCTAAAGAAGAGAACTAACTTAACTCAACCTGGGCGCCAACCTCTTCCAGTTGTTTTTTTACATTTTCAGCTTCATCTTTGGCTACACCTTCCTTAATCACTCCATTAGGTGCTGCTTCAACCAATTCTTTGGCTTCTTTTAATCCCAGTCCAGTAATAGCGCGGACTACCTTAATAACCTGAATTTTACTGGAGCCAAAAGATTTTAAAATAACCTTAAACTCATCCTTTTCTTCTGCTCCACCCGCAGTTGCTCCTCCTCCAGCCATCGGAGCTGCAGCCACCGGAGCTGCGGCAGTAACGCCAAATTCTTCTTCTAATGCTTCCACTAATTCCGCCAATTCAAGAACTTTTAACTCTTTAATTGCATCAAGAATTTTCTCAACATTTTTTGAAATCTTTTTTACTTCTTTAGGTTTTTTGGTTGTTTCTTCCGCTTTCTTCTCATCAGCTTGCTTAGCTTCTACCTTCTTCTCATCAACCTTCTTTTCATCAGCTTTCTTAGTTTCAACCTTTTTTTCTTCGGCTTTCTGTTCTTCAACCTTCTTCTCATCAGCTTGCTTTTCTTCAACTTTTTTTTCTTCGGCTTTCTTTTCTTCAGCCATTATACCCTCCGAACTTACATCTTATTTAGTTAATTTTATTCTTTTTCTCTTTT
>CAZKMO010000266.1:0-2267 GCA_964554015.1 uncultured bacterium | reverse complement strand
CCTGGGTTATAAATCAAAAGAACTTGTCGGTAAAAATTTTTCTATTCTTTACCCACCAAAATCAGATTCATCAATCAAAAACAGAATTGAAAAAATAAAAGTATATGGATCGGTTTTTGTAGATGAATTCAACCGGGCTGACGGTTCCTCCTGTATATTGGACTTAACCTTTACTATGATCCCCTGGATGAAAAAAGAAGCTATACTTGCCACTTTTCGAGATCCCTCAGAACGGATAAAGGTTGAAAAAGAGCGCGAAAAGCTAATACACGATCTCCAAGATGCTCTAAAAAAAATTAAGACATTGAAAGGTTTATTACCTATCTGTGCTTCCTGTAAAAAAATTCGTGATGATGAGGGATACTGGCAACAAGTGGAAATATATATCAGCAACCATTCCGAAGCGAATTTCAGCCATGGTATCTGTCCGGAATGCCAGAAAAAATTATATCCGGAATATTATAAAAAATTAAATAAATAGAATCCAGCTATATTAAAACTTTTATCCCCTGTTAACCCCTTATCTTACCATCGTTCTATATGTTAGTACATACTGTAACTGCAAACCTTCCATTTCATTGACAATAGGAATTACAGTCCAGGATAGTTATGTCAAATATCTTCGAGGACATTGCTTCCCTCACTGTTGTTGACCTACAATTACCTTGATTCCCTATCAGTTTATCTGTCAGATATTAGTATCCGGCAGTTCCGGCTTAACCAGCAATGTCTTAGCTCTATTAATGTACACCAACCCGGGAGATGCTCCCTTAGGTTTGGAAACATTTCTTACTCTACATACTGAAACCGGAACTCTGCCTCCCTGGCGCATTTTAGAATACCAGGCAGCAATCGCCGCTGCCTCCTGTTGACTCTGCTTAGAAGGGTGGTTTTGTTCTGAAATACATTGAAGTACCACATGACTTCCAGACTCTCCCTTAACATGAAACCATAGGTCATTTTGTCGACCAAGTCTAAAGGTAAGATAATCATTACTGACTTCATCCCTCCCCACTAAAATTGCACAGCCATCTGAACTAATAAATTTCTCTATTTTATACTTATTTCCCATTATATTTAATTTAAAATGATTTAATTTTACAGTTAGAAAGTATTGATTTCTTACGAAAATATTTGCATTTTTATCTAAATTTAACTATACTAAAATCAGTGTAATACAGTATAAGATATTTTATGGTAACAGGCAAACATTTTATTCACTCTCTGTAAACTTCATGTCCAATAATAGGTAATTTTTATTAATAAAAAAAGAGGAGAAATTAATGATAATAGGACAAAGTCCTCACATAAAAAAAATCAAAAAATATATCAATCAGCTTGCTAAAACAAATGATCCCTTTTTGCTTATTGGCGAACCTGGCACAGGTAAAAAAACCATTGCCAAAGAAATACATAATAAAAGCAGACAAAAAAACTATCCTCTTGTTTTTCTCAATTGTTCTTCCCTGGAAAATACTATTACCCAATCCGATCTCTATACTAACAGCAGTAATGAAAATATCGGTATCTTAGAACAGGTCCAAAAAGGAACCTTATGCCTGGAAAATATTGATGAAACCCCTGATTCCTATCAAAAGTTATTTTTTAACCTGTTAAAAGAAAAAAAATATGTAAATCCTTTTTCCCCAGAAAAGATCAATGTTACCTTCAGGATTGTTGCCCTTACCACTAATTATTATATTAAATCCAGTAAAGAAAGTATCCGGAAAGATCTTCTTTCCCTGCTGGATAATTATACTATAATTGTCCCGCCTCTTAAAGAAAGAAAACAAGATATACCACTCCTTTTTAATTATTTTCTTCAGGAAATATGTAAAGAACAAAACCGAGATTTACCTAATATACCGGAAAATCTTTTTGAATCGATTATAGAGTATAATTGGCCCGGTAACGTAGCCGAATTGCAAAAATCCGTGCAAAATATCCTACAGATGTCACCGGAAGAAGAACTCGACACCAATTATTTACCCTTCCAGGTTACAAAGCATCCCCTTGAGTATATGACCGAATACAATCTTTCAGATGCGGTAGATGAAGTAGAAAAATTTTTGATTACCAAGACCATGAAACGGTATGCCGGTAACCAAACTGATGCTGCCAGAGTCCTGAAAATTTCTGAAGGCACTCTCAGATATAAAATGAAAAAATATGGTTTTAATCGGAAATCGTTTAAGGATTAAAGAACAATTTGTTTATTTATTCAATTTCTCCGGAGCATGCCTGACTATTTTCCCTTCCACCATATA
>CAZKMO010000265.1:0-2296 GCA_964554015.1 uncultured bacterium | reverse complement strand
TACGCTTTACTATTTGACTACCTATGAAGATAGGGATGAGGGTGGAGATATGACGCCTGCACCTCCGGGAGCATGGTATGAAATCGGAACCGTGGTTGTCCTGGATACGGTTTCGGTAGCAGATGGTTATCGCTGGTGCGGGTGGACCGGGGATGTAACCGGAAAGACCTTGCCGGAATCGATTAATATGATGGGCCCGCGAAGTGTAAGCGCACATTTTGGAAAAGAAGTGGAGGTTACAGTACAAACAAATACAGCAGATCAATTATTTGCTTTTGAAGATGATACCCTCATCTTACCTCAAACCTATACCTGGATTGCAGACAGCAGCTACATGGTGGGTGCAGTGGATTCAGTAGAAACTGATACCACCACCAGATATATGTTCAGCAGCTGGAGTGACGGGGGAGCCAAGAATCATGCCTATCTGGTTCCGGATTCGGATGATCCTGTTAATCTTACTGTATTTTATACTACCCAGCATTATTTGAATTTAGTAACAGATCATGGGGATCCTTTCGGGGAAGGATGGCATGATGAAGGTGCAGAAGTAACCTTTTATGTTGATTCAATATCACCCGGTACGACCGGTATTCGCTATGCTTTTTTGGAGTGGGCGGGAACCGGGAATGGATCGTATTCAGGGAATGATTCTTCCTATACAGTTTTCATGAATAATCCCATAAGAGAAAAAGCCAGTTGGGATACCCAGTATAAATTAAGTATAGATTCTGATCACGGGGAATCCTGGGGTGAAGGATGGTATGTGGAAGACACAGCAGTGAATTTTGGAGTAGATTCCACTGAAATAATAGGTCCGGGAGCACGCTTTACTTTTAGCGGTTGGACTGGCAGTGGTACTAATTCCTATACAGGGGGTGATACCTCTTATACGGTTACCATGACCAATCCCATTACCGAAGAAGCTAACTGGGTAGTCCAATACTATCTCACCATGATTGAAATACCTCCTCAGGGGGGTGAAGTTGTGCCAGCCCCACCGGGAGAATGGTATGATACTGGTTCTAACATATCAGTGGATACCATTCAGGTTGAGGATGATTATAGCTGGAATGGGTGGTCTGTATCCGGATCAATTGATGAGACCTGCCCAAAATCCATACTAATGGATGGCCCCAAAACAGTAGAAGCTTTATTTGGCGAGACTACCGTATGCGTTATAATGAGCTATCCGGAAGGTCTTCCTATCAATATTGATGGTTATAACTATACTGAAACCCAAACGATCAGATGGTTGCAAGGGAGTACCCATGATCTTTCAGTTCAGGATTTGATTGAGGATTATGACACCCGGTATTATTTTAGTGCCTGGAGCGATGGTGGATTTAGGAGTCATACTTATACAGTCCCTTCTGATGTAGATACTGCTAAAGTGACAGTGTATTTCAATATTAGGTATAAGTTAACGGTGTATACTGATCACAGTACTGCTTCCGGAACCGGTTGGTATGATGCTGGCCATAATGCGAATTTCCGGGTGCTGGATGAAGTAATCGATGATGACGGTACTCGATATCAGTTTAATAGATGGGAGGGAACAGGAAATAATTCATATGATGGAGATAATATTAGTTATCATGTAACCATGAACAATCCTATTACTGAAACTGCTATCTGGGATACCTTATATCAGCTTACAGTTACAAGAAATGTTGACACTGCCGGAACTATTATAAGAAAACCAGATCAAGAATGGGTTAAAAAGGGAGTTGAAGATACTTTAACCGCTGTTCCGGCAGAAGATGGATCCTATATATTCGGGTACTGGAGCGGAGACATTGGTTCCAATGATATAAACAGTGCCACCATATATATTGTAATGGATGAAGTCAAGAATATTCAGGCAAATTTTACGGGTGTATACCATACTTTAATCACAGAAATTGAACCTCAAAATAAACGGGGTACAATTTTAGTGACTCCGGATAAAAGCGAATATTTACATACCAGTAAAATAACCGTGGAAGCAGTGCCTAATTCCGGATATGTATTCAGTTACTGGGAGGGGGCAGTTACCGGGACTTCCAGAATTGCTGAGTTTAATATACTATCCGATGATACCGTCACTGCCTATTTTGGAGTATATGATTCCAATCCACCTCAGGTTACGGATTGTTATCCTCCCCAGAATGCTACCCAGGTGGCAGTAAATACGGATATAGAATTTAAGGTGGTGGACGACGCTTATTCAGTTGCCCTTTCCAGACTGGATATTTCGGTTAATGGTATACAGATTGTCAATAATGGACAGGATCAAACCGGAGGATCAGTAATT
>CAZKMO010000264.1:0-2301 GCA_964554015.1 uncultured bacterium | reverse complement strand
TTTTAAGGTGTATGCTGATCTGGGGGGTACTGCTACAATTCTTAAACCAGGCATGACCTCTAAGATAAGAATTTTTTTAGATAAATATGAAGATGTTGTATATGTATCCCAAGCAGCTGTTTTTGAAATTGAAGGGCAACCGGTTGTTTTTCCTGCCGGTAAACATAAGGCTTATGCTGTTTATCCAGGTGACAAGAATGAGAAGGATGTAATTATTAAACGTGGTGTAAAACCGGGAATGAAACTGGCCATGATGCCTTCGGATGAAAGAGTTACCTTACTGGGTAAAAAAGAAGAACAAAATCGTATTCTGGCTATAAACCAGACTTTACAAGAGAGTTATAAAATTTTTGAAAAGCAGGGTATTCTTTATGATTATAAAAATGAATTTAAAGAGGAGCAGGGATCAGAAGAAAAAAAATCTGTTATCAATAATCTTCCCTCTTTTTTACAGAAAAGACTAAAAAAGGAGGTCAAGGAAAAAGATTCCGAACCGGAGATAGAAATTGGGCAGCCTGAAACAAATAGGGATAAAACATTTAAGGTCTCTCCTGAGATGATGAAAAGACTGGAAAACAATGAAACAGAGAAACAGAAAAAAAATTAATAGACATTTGATTTGAAATTATATTGTGGAGCTCTTATGACAATTTCCGATTTAATAGCAAGAATTAAAAATTTTAGTAAAAAAACCTGGATTTATATTGGCAGCGGACTTATAGTATTGATTATTATAGTGAATTTTATTGTAGTAACCCCGCCTAATATTGCCTTTACGGAAGTGAAGAGAGAAGAATTTGTGGTTGATTTAATGGTGAGTGGTGAGATAAATGCCTTAAACTCCAACAATATATCGGTTCCCCGTATGAGAAGAAGATTTTCTCTCCAAATTGTTGATATGGTTGAAGAAGGTACCATGGTGAAAAAAGGTGATTTCTTATTGCAGCTGGATAACAGTAATGCCTTGCAAAATGTTGATGAGGCCAAAGATCAGCTGGAGAGTGCAAATGCCCAATTGGAAAGCAAAAAGGCAACTATCAGATCAAATATGGCTCAACTGAAAAGTCAGCTGGAAACCCAGAAGTATAATTATGAACAGGCGGAACTGAATCTAAAAATGATGGAATATGAAGCGGAATCCAGGCGCCAGGAAGCACGATTAAATATGAAAAAAGCCCAGGTCGCTCTGGAACAGGCGGAAAAAAAGATCGAAGCTCAAAAAATTATTGATAGTGCGGAATTAAAAAGTGCAGAATTAGATGTAAGACAGGCCAGAGCTGAATTGGCTGAGGCAGAAAATAATCTGGCAAAATTAACCATTACTGCCCCCACGGGCGGTATGGTAGTTTATCTGGAAACCTGGACTGGTTCAGGCATGAGAAAAGTTCAGATAGGAGATACTCCTTTTCCTGGTATGCCGGTAATGAGTATTCCGGATTTATCCAAGATGAAAGCGGATGTAACTGTCAATGAGAGAGATATAAATAAAATCAAACCAGAGCTTAATGCGATTATTACAGTGGATGCATTGGAGGGAATGAATTTTTACGGTCAGATATCACGAGTTGCAACCCTGGCCAAACGTGATGATGCCACCAATGCCAAGGTGTTTGAGGTAGAGGTTAAGATTGATTCTGCCGGGGATAAACTCAGACCCGGTATGACCTGTGACTGCCGGATTATAGTAAATAGAATTGAGAATGCCCTTTTTGTCCCCTTGCAGTCAGTTTTTCAAAAAGAAGGAAAAACAGTAATTTATGTCATGGAGGGCAGGAGGCCCAAACAAAGAGAAGTTACCACCGGTATAAAAAGTTCCGATTATGTGGTTATAAAAGAGGGATTGGAGCAAGGGGAAAAGGTATGTCTGAGGGATCCAACTATTCCTCTGGAAGAAATAGGCGGAGAAGCAATCAGTACTGAATCCAAGAAGAAATCCCCCAAACCATCCGGTACAGTCCGCAGAGTTATCATTCATTAATAATGGAGTAATGATTGAAATTTGAGGAAAGTTTTTCAGTAAGCTTTAATGGATTGTTAAGCCATAAGTTACGGGCTTTTCTTACTATGCTGGGTATTATATTTGGAGTGGCAGCGGTGATAGCCATGCTTTCCATAGGGGCAGGTGCCAAAAAGGAGGCTTTGGATCAGATTAAGGTGCTTGGTTTGAATAATGTCATTCTCCATTCCGAACCACTGGAAACCGAATCGGATGAATATGGGACCATAATTGAAGGATTAGGATTAACGGTGAATGATGCCCGATCTTTAAATGTATTAAATCCTCTGGTGAAATCATCAGTG
>CAZKMO010000263.1:0-2310 GCA_964554015.1 uncultured bacterium | reverse complement strand
TTAGAATATTCCGTTCACTTAAAACACCCGGTGATGCGCCTGCGGCGCAACAACCGGGGTTTTGATATTTTTTCTGTAATCTATATTTTTTTCCTTTTCGTTCCCAGTCTTTGATTGGAACTACATCTTTATTATTCTTTTAAATCTCTCTTTTTTTTACCGCTTCAGCAAATTTATCAGTATGGTCAGAATGATGCTGAGGATCACCATGGAGGTAATGGGAATGAACACCTTGCTACGTTCGGTTTCAATACGGATATCCCCGGGTAGTTTGCCAAACCAATTTATCAGCCAAGGAGCAAAATGCAATATTACCCCTATGACTATTAGTATAATACCTGCCGTGATTATCCAACGTGCCATTGCTGCTCACTCTTAATCAAGGTATGGCTATTCATCCGGGTATCTGATGTGTCGGTTATGATTATTATTTTGTTCAGCAATCAGATGATTCCCCTTTGCTGGGCCTGCTGGAGAATTTTTTCCGTGGCTGAGGCCCCGATACGGGCCACTCCCAGTTCTCTGAACCGGAGTAAATCATCCAGGGTGCGGATACCGCCGGCTGCCTTGATGCGGACTTTTCCGGAAATGTGTTTTTTCATGAGTTTGATATGACGGACTGTGGCACCTCTATAGGCGTATAATCCGCTGGCTTGTTTGACAAATCCGTACCCGGTTGAGGTCTTCACAAAGGCAACCTGATGCCGGGAACAAATTTCACACAGGCGGACAATATGTTCGTCCGGGAGATAATCATTTTCAAATATTACCTTCAGGATTGCTTTTTGGACAGTGACTGCTTCATTGATGGCTTTGATTTCTTTTGACACATAATCCCAGTCGCCGCCTAAAACCTTTCCTATGTTGACCACCATGTCTATTTCATCACCCCCGGCCCGCACCGCAGCTTCCGCTTCTTTGACTTTAAGGGAAGTAGAGCTGTTCCCATGGGGGAAGGCAATTACCGGACAGACCCCCACTTCACTGTCGGCTAACAGATCCTTTACCATAGGTATGGCATACGGTTTGATGCAGGCAGTGGCAACCTGGTATTTTTTGGCCAGCTCACATCCTTTTACAATATCCACATCGGTCATAGTGGGATGAAGAAGAGAATGGTCTATCATTTTGGCGATTTTTTGTAAGGTAATTGTTTCTTTCATATTTTTGTCTTCCTATTAGAAATGAGGGCAATACTATTAAATAAAATCGTAAAAGCTGACCACGATTAAAATGACTGGTTTGGGAATGAATATCATAGTTTCGGTGTGATTTTTTTGGGTTGGTGTGTATTGGTTGTTCAGTCATTCTTTATGTATTTTATTTTAATAACAAACATTTGGAGATTGTTGAGAAGGTTGCTGATTGCATTTTTATGAAGTATATACCTGTAGGTTGATTAACAGCATTCCAGGTAAAATTATGATACCCTTGATTTAATTTACCTTCATATATTTTTTCAACGGTTTTACCATTTATGTCATAAATAATTATTTTTAAATTTGACTCTTTTGGCAGACCAATTTTTATATTCGTTTGTGAATTAAAAGGATTTGGGTAATTTGGATATAATCTATATATATTTGGAGTTATTTCTTGAGATTGTATTGAGGTTTGTTCTATAATAATTAAAATAACTTTCAATGTATCATTTAATTCACCATCTGTTGCAATTACAGAAAAAGAAGTATCTAAGGGCATATCAGGTGTTGTACCGGATAAAGTTGTATTTGTTTTTGTCAACCAGGATGGATAATTAATAAAATCGTACAGCAAAGAATTGCCATCAGGATCGGTAGCAGAAGCCACATAAGTAATTTGAGTATTCGTAAAAGTATTGATAGTATCATCGGATACGATAACTGGACTGTTATTGATTACAAGTATACTAGATGAATCTTTATCAGAAAAGGTGGGTGAACCTGCATCCGATACAGTAATGGTAAACTCGAAATTGCCTGATTTTGTGGGCAGTCCAGATATAATACCACTACTTAAATTTAAGCTTAATCCATCTGGCAAAGAACCATTTGTCACTAGCCATGAATATGGTAGAATACCATCTGATGCATCAAGTTGCACATAATAATTATTTTTGTAATATGCTGTATCCAAAGCTATTTCTTTTAATTTTGGAGTTGTTGATTGAGAGATATCAGTTACTATACATTCCGACCAATCAGATTCGAGATTTTCACTATCTTTTGATTTAGATTTTACTTGAAACTGTCCATCAGAGCTGAAAGAATGTTGAATAGTGGCATTGTAACCTGAATAAAAACTTCCCTCCCAATTCATTGCAGAACCGTC
>CAZKMO010000262.1:0-2350 GCA_964554015.1 uncultured bacterium | reverse complement strand
TACCCTGGTACATGAAGAAAAACAAGCTGGAAAATATTCCATAGAGTGGAATGGCTGTGATAATAATGGTATAAAAGTTGGTTCCGGAATTTATCTGATCAGAATGAAAACAAATAATGTGGTCAAGATAAGAAAAATGCTTTTGGTGCAATAATACATATATACATATAAAAAATTTGAGGTAATAAAATGAAGATATGTAAAAAAATACTTTTTTTAATTATATTATCAATGCTGAGTGGTGCTATTGCCTCAGGACAGGATCATTTTAATCCTGTGGATAAAACTGGTGTTTATTGCCCTATTGTTATTACAGAAGCAACTATAAACGATGCAGTTTTGGAGATGGGAGATGAGATAGGTGTTTTTGACGGCTCTCTCTGTGTTGCTGCGGAAGTATATGAGGGGGAATTCCCCCTCAGTTGCTCTGCTTCCCTGCAATATGTTTCTCCCAATAATGATACTTTACCAGGGGCAATACCAGGAAATACCATTAATTTCAAGGTTTGGGATAAAAGTCATTCCCAGGAAGCTGAAGCAGTAGCAACCATAATACAGGGAGGTCATTTCGGGGATGTTTTAACCGTGGTAGAGCCCTTGGTGGCTTATACAGAAATCTCAGAGGTAAATGAAAATGATAAAAATATTCCTTTTGACTATCACCTCTTTCAGAATTATCCCAATCCCTTTAATCCCCAGACCACTATATCTTATCAACTTTCTGAGGCGGGTATGGTACAGATCAGTATTTATGACCTGAAGGGGGAACGGGTTCGGACTCTGGTTAATAGTCATAAGCCGGCTGGAAAGTATAGCGTTTCCTGGGATGGTTGTGACAGCAGGAAAGTTCGCTTAAGTACAGGTGTCTATCTAATAAAAATGAAAGCAAATGAATTCTCAGCCTCACGAAAAGTGCTCTTAGTACAATAAAATATTAATTTATTTAAAGAGTGGGTGCATTTTGAATAAGAAATCAGTAATATATTTTACGCTTACCATTATAATCCTCAGTATGATTCTGAGCGGAAGAGTGTTGGGACAAGGTGAATTGGAGTTTTTTAACCCAGTGGCAAATACAGGAGTTGCCAGGGCGGTTAAAGTATTGGCAGCGACCATAAATGGGGATACTCTGGAAAGCGGGGATGAAATAGCAGTTTTTGATGATACTCTTTGTGTGGGAGCCTGCAAGGTTGATACCTTTCCTTTAGCTTTTGTCAGTATTTTACAGGTAAGAACTCCATATGATACCTTACCAGGAGCAATTGAAGGCCACAATATGAGTTTCAGATTATGGCATAAGGCTTCCGGAAGTGAGCTTGATGGAATTCCTGTTTATATCCGGGGAGGCAATTTTGGGGATCCCCTAACTGAAATTGACAGCATCTATGCTCATATTAGTGAGATAACCTTTACCACCAATCCAGCTGATTTATCCTATTATGTGAACGGAGTTAAATATACGGGAGCCAAGACACTCTATTGTAATGTTGACAGTACCTATGAACTTTCTTCCGACAGATATCAGAATGAAAGTGCAGGAGACCGACTCCGATTTGACTACTGGCAGGATGGATTTGGAGTTGATACCACCATGAATTATACTTATACTGCACCTTCCTCAAATGAAACCGTAACCGCACATTTTTACAGCCAGAAATATTTGGAAGTAATCAGTACCTATGGTACTCCCGAAGGACAGGGCTGGTATGATTTTGGGTATCTTGTTACCTTTCGGGTGGATTCCTCAGTTATGAATGGAACCGATGAACGATATATTTTTACTGGTTGGATCGGGACAGGTTCCGGTGCTTATACCGGTCCCGATACTTTCCATGCAGTAACCATGAATAATTATATTAAAGAGGAAGCAACCTGGAAAACCCAATATACCCTGATTACTACTGAGAACCCAGATGAAGGAGGAGATATAACCCTTTCTCCTATTGGTGATGATCCTGATAGTCTTTGGTATGACCAAGATTCTTTAGTGACAGTCACCACAGATACTGCAGATAATTATTTATTTACAGGTTGGAGTGGTGATATAACCGGATCCAGTAATCCCCAGGCAGTTATTATGAACAGTCCTAAAGATATAACTGCAAATTATGTAAGAACAGTACAATGTAGTGTGCGAACCTCACCTCCCGGATTGGAATTTATGGTAGATGGTGAAATTTTTACTGATACCCAGGTTTATACCTGGATTGAAAATAGTACCCATACTTTATCTGTAAGCTCCCCCCAGTTAATGGGCGCTTCGGATACTCGGTATGTGTATACTTCCTGGAGTGACGGTGGAGATAGAAGTCATGTGTATACAGTTTCCACCCTAGAAGATACCGTTGTC
>CAZKMO010000261.1:0-2438 GCA_964554015.1 uncultured bacterium | reverse complement strand
GGTGTCGAGAACCAGGATAAAAGCAGACAAACCTTTTAAATGTGACCGGAGGGCATCAAAGCTCAGGGTATAGTTGGCGGTGACAAACACGGGTGATGTGGGAGTGGGATTTCCCAATCGGTAAAGTCCGGGTGCAACTCGATGATGACTGCGCAGAATACCTATCCGGGCCAGGAAATGATCCCAGTGATGTCGAATGGTCAGGGTATCATAGGTTTTCATCAGGCAACAGGAGCATGGATTTATATTTGTTGAATTCATGGTCTTTATCCTTTTTATCTTGATTACACTTTCAACCGCAGCATTCAGAGAAGAGTTTGGCAAACATTTTTTTTGCTTTCAGCAAAGTAATATTATTTAGGCAATAACAGATTCTGGGTCGGTCAATTTCTCCTTTGATTATTTCTGCTTTCTTTAATTCCTTTAAATGCTGGGAAACAGTCGATTGGGATAAGGGCAGTAGATCCACTATTTCTCCGCAGACACAAGTTTTTCTTTTTGCCAGGATTTCGATAATTTTGACTCTGACCGGATGGGACAGAGCCTTGGCAAGGGCGGCTATTTTTACCTGATTTTCTGTATACATTTTTTTTTCTTTATTTATTTTAGTATTTTCTTGACGTTTTATATTAATCGTCAATCGTAAATATACGATAATTAAATCAAAAAGTCAAAGGAAAATTAATTATTAAAATTCATAAAAGGATTTGTCTTAGAAAAAGGATGATTTTTTTATTTTCAATCCACCGCAGAGGCTGAGCCTCAGCCGGACAGTAGTATGTGCCCGGCATTTTACAAGTGCCGGGCACATTTATTTCGGCAGCGGTTAAAACCGGATAGAGGCAGTCCCTGACTGCCGGAACGATGGACATTTTAGACCTCAAAGGTTTCCCAAACCTTTGAGGTCTGTATATCTTATGAGTGACTGAGTCCCTGCAGAACAATCATTGCTTGTCAGTTCGTTTTGTCTTTTCCCGCTTTTGTCTTTTTATTTTATGTTCCGCCAGCATAGCATAAAGTGTGGGAACCACAAAGGTGGTCAGGATGGCAAAGACCATTCCTCCGAAAGAGGGGATGGCCATGGGAACCATGACATCCGAACCGCGGCCCGTGGAAGTCAATATTGGTATTAAGGCTAAAATGGTGGTGCTGGCTGTCATCATGGCCGGCCGAATACGGCGTTTTCCCGCCTGCAGGGTTGCGGCTCTTATTTGTTTAATAGTGGAAGGCTTGGTTTTGCTGAAGTTTTGATCCAGATAGGTGCTGATAAGCACTCCGTTATCACTGGCAATTCCGAAAAGAGCCAGAAATCCCACCCAGACAGCCACAGAGAGATTGATAGTTTTGATTTGAAAGAGGGTGCGCATATCAATTCCCATAAATGTAAAATTCAGAAACCATTCCTGCCCGTACAGCCAGATAATTACAAATCCGCCGGCCCAGGCAACAAAAATACCGGAGAAAACTATTAAGGTAGTGGAAACCTTATGAAACTGCACGTAGAGAATCAGGAATATAATCAGCAGGGCCAGGGGAAGAATGATACGCAGTTTCTGGGCGGCCCGAATTTGATTCTGATAACTGCCGGCAAAGGCATAACTTACCCCCTTGGGTATTATTAATTCATTTTTTTCAATTTTAGTCTGTAGATATGATTTTGCCTGTTCAACCACCTCAACTTCTGCCCGTCCTTCTTTTTTATCAAAAAGTACATATCCGGTTAGAAAGGTGTCCTCACTCTTTATCATTTGTGGTCCCCGAACATAGGTTATATCAGCTAATTGTTTCAGAGGTATCTGTGCACCACCTTTGATCGGGATCAGAGTATTGCCGATTTTTTCAAAATCATCCCGCAGTTCCCGCATATAGCGTACCCGAACCGGATAGCGTTCCCGTCCTTCAATGGTTGAGGTTATCTGTTTACCCCCTAATGCTACTTCAATAATGTTCTGAACCTGCTGTACAGAAACACCATAGCGGGCAATGGCGCGGCGGTCTATTTCAATTTCCAGGTAAGGTTTGCCCACAATGCGGTCGGCAATCACTGATTCCGGGTTAATGGAGGGGACTTCTTTTAGCAGCTTTTCCAACTCCAGTCCTACCCTTTCAATGGTTTTTAAATCCGGGCCCTTAACCTTGATACCCATAGGTGCTCTCATACCGCTTTGCAGCATGACAATCCGGGCGGAAATGGGCTGCAGTCGAGGGGCGGAAGTTGTACCTGGAATACGGGCAGCTCTGACCAGTTCATCCCAGATATCTTCGGCAGTTCTTATGTGTTCCCTCCAATGCCGATAGAGTTTGCCCTTTTTATCAGGAACAAGTTTACCCTCGGCATCTCTGATGAATTCTCCCTTATCATTTAGGGCAAATTTTATGCGATTACCGTTTTGATCGGTTATATATTCTGATTTATAGGTGACAATTGTTTCCACCAT
>CAZKMO010000260.1:0-2487 GCA_964554015.1 uncultured bacterium | reverse complement strand
GAGAAGGTGGTTAGTGATTTACGAAATAGGATCGGGACTGATAAGGTCATTCATTTAAATTCAGGTGGCTTTCACACCTTTGGGTGGCAAAAGTCAAATGGTCTCACCATGGAACATTGTAATGTTACTTTTACTGTACAATATGCTTTAAATAAATTTATAGATTGGAAGCAATCTGCTCCCTATCCTCATACTATATTACTGGATGGCAAGGGAAATAATAAAAATGATTTTTACCAGATGAGATATTTTCTGGGCCAGGCTTTAATGTTTGATGCCTACTATAGCTATTCTGATGAGGCTTCCGGAGAACACAGATATGACAAGTATTACGATGAATTTGATCTTGACCTGGGTTATCCCAAGGATGAGATACAACAGGTTACTGTTGGTAATGGCGGGATTGCTGAACAGGGTATATGGGTTAAGTTTTACGACAATGGTATGGTTATAATTAATTTAGATCATATGAACAATTCTGTCACCAATGCCCAACTGCAGGGCTTTGACAATTATAATGGACCCTACTTCCGGTTTCAAGGAGGGCAGGTTCCCGATTTTAATAATGGAGAACAATTTACTGGCATTACTTTAACAGGTAGGCAAGTAGCCTGGAATCCTTTGGGCTTTGTGGGAGATGCCATTATCCTGTTAAAAGAGCCCAAGATTGTGGTTGCCGATATTATTATCGATAATGTTGATGCCGGTACTTCTCCAGCCAGTGAAGCAGCCAAATTCAAAGGTACGTGGACCAACTCTGCAGAAAATAATAATGCCTTCTGGGGTGTTGGAGGCAGAGCCTATTGTGAACTATTTAATTATGCCAAAACCCAGCCGGGGAGAGGAGAGGCTCAAGCCGAATATATTCCCACCATAGGGGTGGCGGGAAATTATGAGGTGTTTGAATGGCATGGATTTTTAGGTGAAAGTAAGGATGCTATTCAGGAAGCAACCAAGGTTCCGGTTATAATCAAATTTGCCGGAAATCAGGTGGCAGAAGGATATATTGACCAGTCTAAAAATTATAAGCAGTGGAACAGACTGGGCACCTACTATTTTCCTGTCGGTACAGGCGGGAGTGTGAAGATAACCAATGATGCGGATGAACAGGTTATGGCAGATGCCTTTAAGTTTGTCTATCTGGGGGATGACATGGATGATTCTGTATCACCCAATCCTCCCGAGAATTTACAGATGGCTGATAATACGGAACATACCATCACCTTATCCTGGTACGCACCCGGTGCGGCCAGTGACGGAGACAGCGCCACAGCCTATCAGGTGTTCCGTAACGGTAATTTGGTGGGCAGGCCCATAGAAACAACCTTTACTGATCAGGGTCTTTCTGCCAGTACCAATTATACCTATGAGGTGTACTCCATAGATAATATCGGTAACCGGAGTGCCACCAATATCCAGAATGTGTTTACCACCGATAGTGATCGAACCCCTCCGGAGATAGTGGATGCCCGTTTGTTAACCGATACAGAACTGGAGGTTATCTTCAGTGAGAAAGTGAATCAGGCCAGTGCGGAGAATACCTCGAATTATACTATAGATCGTAGTATTACAGTGTATAATGCAGCCATGAAAACCGGAGACTCAACCGTTTATCATCTGACTACCAGTGAACATGTGGTAGGGTATCAATATACTCTTTCTGCCCAGAATATTATTGACCGCGCCGTCACTCCTAATCCTATAGATCCGAATCAAACGGTCACCTATGTGGGTATCACCGGTGATTCCTTAAAGATAACCATAAGTGCGGATGATGCCTATGATCTTTATGTGAACGGATACTATATTGCTTCTTCCGATGGCTGGAGTGCAGCGGAAACCTACGAGGTGCCAACCATCGGGGGCACCAACATTATCGCGGTTAAGGGGATTGACACGGGAGGAGAGGCCGGATTGGTGGCGGAAATTGAATTTGAGAATGAGATGTTCTTTTCCAACGATACCTGGAAAGTGTCTACCTCCGAGGAAGCCAATTGGGAAAAACTGAATTTTGATGATGCCTTGTGGAGCAAGGCCACCAGTTACGGCTTGCACGGGTCAGCCGAGCCCTGGTCCAAGTATAAAAATGTGACGGGGATTTCCACCACCCATCCGGTTTACTGGATCTGGTCTTCGGATTATGTGAATGACAATACGGTTTATTTCCGCTTCAAGCTCAATTACGAAGGGGACAACACCCCCCCGTCCGCTCCCACAGGCGTGAACGTGAATTCTCCGTAAGAGTTTTTTATAATAACTTAACGCTCGGCGAGGTGTTCTTCACCTCGCCGCTTCAGTTCCGCAGGGGCTCCGGCCCCTGCGGTAAAATAAAACATCTACTCTAGGGGGAAAATATATATTTTTACTTGACATTTTCGATTAGATTATTATATATTACTATTATATTTCATCAATTAATCAATTGTTATGTATTGTTTAGGAAAAAATTTATCCATATTTAGACAAATGATTTGCCAATTATTAGAC
>CAZKMO010000259.1:0-2498 GCA_964554015.1 uncultured bacterium | reverse complement strand
GGTCAACTGTGCTGCCATTCCGGAAAATTTAATTGAATCCGAATTTTTTGGATATGAAAAAGGAGCATTTACGGGAGCAGTATCCCAGAAAAAAGGGCGATTTGAATTAGCCAATGGCGGAACCATTTTTCTTGATGAAATCGGAGAACTGAGTCCTGTCACCCAGGTTAAACTCCTACGGGTCTTACAGGAACACCAATTCGAACGGGTGGGGGGAACAGAAAAAATAAAGGTTGATATTCGTATTATTGCTGCTACCAATGCGGATCTGGAAGCTCTTATGAATGAAGGAAAATTTCGAGAGGATCTTTACTATCGATTGAATGTTTTTTACATATTTTTACCTCCCTTAAGGGATCGGAAGACAGATATTCTTCTTTTGGCTGATCATTTCATGATAAAATATGGAAGACAACACGGAAAACCAGTAAAAAGAATTTCCACTCCGGCAATTGATATGCTTATGCGGTATCACTGGCCTGGTAATGTTCGGGAACTGGAAAACTGTATCGAACGTTCGGTTTTGGTTTGTGAAGATCAGGTCATTCACAGCTACCATCTCCCCCCCACTTTACAAACAGCGGAAAGCAGCAATACCCGGGCTCAGTTGTCACTTGACAATGCGGTCTCCACCTATGAAAAAGAATTGATACAGGATGCACTTAAATCGGCAAAAGGAAATCAGGCAAAAGCAGCCCGGTTGTTAAATTCAACCGAGCGGATTATCGGATACAAGATAAGTAAATATGGAATCAATCCCAAGCGGTTTAAATAATCTCATTTCCGGTATTATTACAATGGAAATTCCCGGAATAATTAAAATCCTCTAATCATGAAAAAATAAAAAAAGAAATAATTATTTATTATGAGTAAATTTTTTAAAATACATCCGGAGAATCCTCAATCCAGACTTATCAGAAAAAGTGTGGATATTATTAAAAAGGGAGGATTAATTGCCTATCCTACCGATTCCGGCTATGCGCTGGGCTGTCAACTGGAAGATAAAAAGGCTCTCGATAAAATTCTGTCTATTCGCAAATTGGATAAGAATCATAATTTCACTTTACTCTGCCGGGATCTTTCCGAGATATCTAAATATGCCCGGTTTGATTCTCCTGTATTCAGAATTCTCAAAGCCCACACCCCGGGACCCTATACCTTTATCTTGCGGGCAACCAGAGAAGTTCCTCGCCGTCTTTTGCATCCCAGACAAAAAACTGTGGGAATTCGAATTCCTGATAATAAGATTGATCAATCCATCCTGGATGAACTTAAGGAACCCTTGATGACTACCTCTCTTATTTTTCCGGGAGAAAAATATCCTTGTCATGATCCCAAAACCATCCCTGACAGTATGCAAGAAAAAATAGAACTTATAATTAGCGGAGGGTATTGCAGTCGGATACCCACCTCAGTGATCGATTTAACTGAAGAAAAACCAAGAATATTACGAAAAGGAAAAGGAAGTATTAATAACTTTTTGTAAATTATAACTTTTGATTTTTAAGGGTAATTCCTTATATTAGGCAGACAATCTTTACTTATAGGAGTGATAGTATGGAAAAGAAAGTACAAGAAGTTTTAGAAAAAATAAAACCTTCTCTACAAGCTGACGGGGGTGATGTAGAGCTGGTTGAGGTGAAAGATGGAGTAGTTAAAGTTAGGCTTAAGGGAGCCTGTGCTGGCTGTCCCATGTCACAAATGACTTTGAAGATGGGAATTGAAAAGATTCTCAAAGAGCAGATTCCGGAAGTAGAATCGGTTGAATCTGTAAGTTAATATATACTCCTTTCTTGATGATCAATTTACCGGAAAATTGTTTCCTAATAAATTTTTAATCATTGTTCATCTCGTTCGTTATTAAAGGTTAATTATATACAAATTTAGCAGCTTATAAAATTAACTAAATGAATTACCTTATTCTTATATTATTGTATTTTTTGTTCATCTTGTTAGTTGCACCTAAGAGATATATTACATCGAGTCCTTATGATTATTTCTAACTCATTAATTTGTTGCAGGTGAAAAACAGGTTTTTAATAAAATTTTAAAATTACCTAGGATTTGATATGGGGAAAAAATCTATTCCAGTTATTGTTTCATTTATTCCAGTGGTTTCTCTTATTATTTCACTATACATTTCAATTGCCTGGTTTCAACAAACTCCTCATCTTCCTTTGATCTTTTCCTCATCCATTGCTGTTTTAGTGGCTCTTATCTACAAATTCAGATGGGAAGAGATTCAGAATGGAATTATTAATGCCATTTCTGCAGCCTTGGGTGCTATTTTGATATTAATGGTTATTGGATTGATGATGGGAACCTGGATTATAGCCGGCATCGTACCGGCTATGATATATTATGGATTGAAGTTGCTTTCCCCGGGGATTTTTTTGGTAGCCACTTTGATTATTTGTTCCATAGTATCCTTGGGTACTGGTTCCTCCTGGTCAACTGCCGGAACTATCGGAGTAGCACTGATCGGCGTCGGTACTGGT
>CAZKMO010000258.1:0-2561 GCA_964554015.1 uncultured bacterium | reverse complement strand
CTATCCGGGCCTGGGTATTAATAATCACGGAACCAAACATGGTGCCGCAGATATTGACGGAGACGGTTCCGTGGAAATTGTTGCCATTGACACCTCAAAAATATACATATTTAATGGTTATAACGGCCTTTTGAAAAAAACCATATCTGTTTCCCGACGAAGCACTCAGATACTCGGACATGTGATCATAGTTAACCTGCAGGGAAACGGAGACCATGATGCCATTGTACAGACTATTGACAGACATCCTGAAGGTGACTATCGATATTACATGAATCGTACTCTTATTGCCTTTGATCTGGAAACTGACCAGGAACTGTGGAGAATTGAACAAGATGATGATCTACATACTAAATTATACCCTGTGTACGGTACCTTTTATGAGGGTTATTGCGGATGTGCTCATAACGCTCCCTTATGTGCAGATATTGACCTGGACGGAAGAGACGAAGTTGTGGGTGCCAGTGTGGTTGAAGCGGATGGCACGGTAATAGATCCGGGATATTATGATATAATGAGAAAATGGATTGGAAGTGTATATAGAGAATATAATGACCATATTGATGCCATTGCCGTAGGAAATTTTCGCCAAGACCTGTCTGGATTGGAATGGGTGATCTGTGAGGAGGATAACGTTGGAGGGCAACCCTTAGAAAAACAATGGAATACTGTAATGTTCTCCGGAAATAAACTAGTCTGGAGAAAAGAGACCAGGCTGTTTAGAGACGGGGCAGACAGAGAACCACAAAATGTTGCTCCTGGAAATTTTGACCTTGAAAGAGATAATTGCGAAATTTGGAATCGTTCCCGGTTTAATTACAATACTACTCATTATGAAGGAAGGGGACAGCATCCCTGGGTATTTAATGGCTATGGAACCCAAATTTCCCATTATGGCACTGAAACTGTTTTACCTGCTAATTTTAATGATCCGGCATACGGAGGAAATGCCAACGGTCTGGAAATAATATGGACTATAGATTGGGACGGAAGCTCTAAGGATTACATTGCCGGCCAATCACGGCACGCTAATGGAAATGTTGGAATATTTGATGCTGTTACTGGAGATTCCATCTGGACTACCCTTTTCAGGGACCCATTTATTCAATCATATTTTATATATGTAGCAGATGTTGCCGGAGACAGCAGGGAGGAACTGATAAGCTGTGATATTTCCGGGACTAATCCCCTAATTAAAATTTTCTCCAATGACAAACCCAACCCCTATAAGGAAATCAGCAAATGGGAAGATCCCCTCTATAAACGATTAAAACAAAACTGGAATTATTATTCACCTGGCAGTTATACCGGCTACCCAAAATATGAAATTACCATTACTACCCAACCGGAAGGATTTGAAATCATGGTTGATGGTGAATCCTATACTTCCCCCCATATTTTTAAATGGTTCGGAAACTCTACACATCCGGTTGCTATTTCTACTGTACAAAACGAAAGTAACGGAGAAAGATTTGTTTTTTCATCCTGGAGCAATGAACAAAATTCTTCCCATACCTATACCGTTGTTGCTACCGATACCCTGACCGCTCTTATGACCAAGCAATATGAACTCAATATTAATTCTAATCAGGGAAATCCTCAGGGTGCAGATTGGTATGATGAGAATACAACCGCTGCTTTTTCTGTCTCTACACCCGTTACTCTGGGAACCACAAAATACATTTTTCAGAATTGGTCTGGTAATTTTTACGGAACAAATCCTTCGGCATCCATAGTAATGAACAGCCCCAAAACAATCATTGCTAACTGGCAGACGCAGCATTATTTAACAGTAAGTTCATCTCATGGGAATCCCCAGGGAGAAGGCTGGTATAATAAGGGTAGTTTTGCTACTTTCTCCCTTTCCACTCCCGAAGTAGTAGAATCCACCAAATACATATTCCAGAATTGGTCTGAGGATTATTCAGGAACTTCCGCTATGGGTTCAATAGTGATGGATACAAGTAAAACAGTAGAGGCAGTCTGGAAAACTCAATATTTCCTTTATACTGGTTTTTCACCTGCTGCCAGCGGCTACATTACTCCATCTCCCCCCGGACAATGGGTTGATGCTGAAAGTATCATAAATGTAAGTGCTACTGCTTATAGTAATTATGAATTCATATGGTGGTCGGGCGATTACACCGGAAATGCAAATCCCCTCAATCTCTTCATGGATAGATCCAAAACCATTCAGGCCAACTTCGGTAAAAAATTTCAAATTACCATCAATACTGATCCGCCAGGATTAAAATTTTACGCAGATGAAACCTTATATACAGCCCCGCACACCTTCACCTGGGCAGAAAAACTCTCCCATGAGTTACAACCTCAATCACCTCAATCCGCTGGTGAAAATACCCGTTATATATTTTCTTCCTGGAGTGACGGGGCAGAAGAAACCCGCGATTATGAAGTACCGGGCAGCAATGATAACCTGACCATTACCTTTTCCCAGCAATACTATTTATCTCTGAATACCACTCACGGTGATCCCCAGGGGTACGGATGGTACGATGAGAACCAAACTGCCAGTTTTTCAGTCACTACCCCGGATGTAA
>CAZKMO010000257.1:0-2652 GCA_964554015.1 uncultured bacterium | reverse complement strand
GGGATATCCATCCTAAACATCTCAATTACCCGGGACATTTGTCCCGGATGAAGTAAGCTTTCACCTAAAACTCCAATCCAAAAAAATCCACCTATTGCTTCAGCGCCGCTTTGGAAAACAAATACTCCGGGATTTCCTGATTAAAGGTGATAGAGTCAATGATAAATACAGTGCCCTCTCCCCTTTTCAGCATATCCTGGAAAATCATCTTATGGGGATACCACCTGCTCTGAACCTGTTTTACTTCAGTAATTTCAGTCTTTTTAAGTAGCTTACCCCCTTTGGCATACAGTTCCTCTTTCAAGGGAACATACCTTTCTTTATCAATCCACATCCTCCGAAAATAATAGGCAATCTCTGCGGTTTTGGCAGTAAGTTCCAGTATCCAGCATTCAGTGCCCTTAAGGGTATCCGTACCGGTCACCACCGGATCATAGTGATTTTCCAGTTTGGGATCCTCCATCATATCCTCATAGGAAAGATCAGATCCCATAACTGACTGCCTGAGCATATGCCCGGCAATTTTTATAATGCGGTCTGTGGAAGGAGAATACATCCAGAGATTATCTTCTATTTTCAGCATTTTGGTTCCCTCTTCCCGGGGCGGAGACAGATACTCGGTAAAGGATTTTTCCTCTCCTTCAATCCAGCTTTTGGATTCAATGGTGCGGCTGCCCCGTCTGCCCTGGATAATCATTTTGGAAGTAACGATTTTAGTTTCCGAATTCAGATTTTCATCTATTCGCTGCAGAACCTCATGTCCGGAAGGATTCTGGGTAAAGAGAGTGATATTCATAATCATCAGCAATACAGTCATTACACATTTCATTTAACAACCCCCTCTATTTAAAATGGTTAATCAAATTTTTCTCATATATCTTTGTTGATTAAGAGCACCGATTAACGATTTTTTATCTATGATCTATCAACTTCTAAAATCATGATTCGTTAATCATTTATCTTAAATCAATCTCAATTTTATGTTTGTCATTATACATTTTTCATTATACTATAATATTCCAATACAGAATGTTGGAATGAGCTTAAAATCATACAAAATAGTCATAAAATTATAATTATAATCCAAGAAATAATCATTCCACCAAAAAACAACATATTTTGTAAATTAAATATTGTATTTTTTATAATTCCTGGAATTTTTTCTTTCCAAAATCTTTTTAAATCAAATTTTTTCTTTTGTCCCTGAATGTTATTTTTTGAATATATATTTTGAGATATATTAATAAGTTCATTATGTGAATATTTATAGAGATTATTAATATAACTTTTTAATTTATTAATTCTTTCTTTTCTTTGTTGTTCTTCTATCATATAAAGTTTATAAGAATGTAATAACCAAAATAAAATAACAGGTATTAAAGGAATTAAATAGTAACTATTCCCTAAATTTTGCTTTTCTTTAAGACAAAAACCAACTGATAATAAAAAAAGAGAAATTGCCCAAGATTTTAATTTATGGGAATATTCTACATCATATTTTTGTGCATTAATATTTCGATTAATTACATTAAAAGTACTAATTCTAATATGATTTCGAAGTTCCTGAATCTTTTCATACTCTATATTTTTTTCCATAATAAATACCTATTTGATTAATGTGTAAATCATATAAAATCAATTACTGTCCCAATACTCTGCATTAAAACGAGTTCTTATATTCTTCATTAGTCTTCTACTCCCACTAACTGGATTCCCACTTTCGCGGGAATGACACAGTACCTTTCAAAAAACAATAATAGGAGTTTTATATTTTCCATTATTCCTTATTCATGTTACATTTTTCATTAAAAAACCCTACGCTTCCAGTTCCTTAAAAAGCCGGGCTGTACTTCTGCGGTATATACCGATACCAGACAGGGAGGTACCCAGTACCGTGGAAAATAACCCAGGTATAAAGCCGATATAATAAGCTTCTGCATTGATTCTGGCTCTGAATACTGTGGGCATCATCATGGTGACATCCCTCATCATAGATCCCACATTAATTCCATACGCTTCCAGATACCAGGAAATTGCTAGCCCCAAACCTGTACCTAAAATTGATCCTATTATCCCTATGGATATTGATTCCAGGATCATGGAAGAATGCACATGAAATTTTGTTTCACCCACGGCAAGCCGGAGTCCTATTTCCCCGTATCTTCTCAATCCTCCGATAAGGCCGGCATTCCATAACACAATAGACATAATCACTATAAAAACTATAGTGATGATACTGGAAAAATGGGAATAATAATTGAGCAATTCACCCAAATCATTTTGTTCTTTCAAGGTCAGCATGAAGGGGGAAAATTCATTTCCAGGATCAGTGTATCGGTCATTAAATTGTCTTTTAATCTGTTGTGCCTGTTCATCATTATAAACATTACTGTTGAAATATCCTAAAATTTCACTGCTACCGTTACTCATATCCAAAAAATGACGGGCATCGGCAAGATCAACAATCACCGCACTTCTGTCCATAGCCTGCACTCCAAAAGCAATGGTTCCCGCAATAGTGAAATTCTGCATAGCCATAGAACCATACATTGTTCAACTGATAATTGTAACTATATCGTTGATCTTAATTCCGAGTTTTTCTGCCAGTACATAGCTAATGAGGAGCTCCCCGCTTTTTTGAGGAAGTTTCCC
>CAZKMO010000256.1:0-2716 GCA_964554015.1 uncultured bacterium | reverse complement strand
TTTGATTGATGAATCTGATTTTGGGGGGTAAAGAATAGAAAAATTTTTACCGACAAGTTCTTTTGATTTATAACCCAGGATAGTATGCGTTGCCTGATTGGCTTCCAGTATTTTTCGTGTTTTTCCGTCAACAATAATAAGGGCATCTATTGATTTCTGGAAAATAGCTTTGTATTTATCAGTTGAGATTTTCATTTAGCTAAGAATATATCAGATAATTATTTATAATTAATAATAAAGATACCGGTAATCCTTGATTTTTGCCTCTTTCTTTAAATCATCGTACCAGGAATAGTATATCTGCTGCATTTTTTGCTGCAGGTATTGATTTTTGTAATTCTCTTTCAGGGATTTAAAATCTTCTTTACTTATTTGGTTCCGCTCGATTACTTGCAGCAGGTAATATCCTCTGATACCTTCTATGGGCTGGGATATCTCACCTTCCTTTATATTGAAGGCAACAGCAGAAAAATCCATATTATTTCCAATTTTGGGGATATTTCCTTCTCTGGTGAATTGACCGGTAGTCTGAACCGATAATGAATTTTCTTTGGCTATTTCATCCAGATTGCTTCCAGGAGTAATCTTTTCATATATTTCATTACACAACTCTGCGGCTCTTTTTTTCTTTTTTTGATTTATTACCATTGTTTTAATGGTTTCTTTTACTTCTTCCAGAGGTTTAACCTGCGGTTTTTGAATCTCCACCAACTGTAATATATACAGGTTATCATTGATGGTTACAGGGCGGCTGTACCAATGTACGTTTTTTTCGAAAGTGATTTTATTAATATTTGCTGCCAGTCCAATACCCGGAATAAATTGACCTTGTCGAAAAAAGGGTGTTTCTTTAGACTCCAAGCCAACCTCTTGAACTATTTTATTAAATTCTTTCCCTTTAGTATCTTGCAGTTCTTGATACACATAGTTGGCATCTTCCCTTATGTTTTCCTCTGTCTCTATGCTTGGTTTAAATTTTAACAGTATATGCTGAGCATGAACCTGGAGTTCACCATCTATATTTTTTTTATCCAGCACTTTAATTATATGAAGCCCAAAGTTGGTTTTCACTGGTCCCACTATCTCTCCGATTTTTGCCTTAAAAGCTGCTTCTTCAAAAGGTTTGGCCATTGTTCCTCTGGAAAAGTATCCCAAATCACCTCCCTGGGAAGCGCTTCCCGGATCTTCCGAATATGTTTTTGCCAGTTCCGAAAATGCTTCTCCCTCCTTTAATTGAGCCATAATATCTTTTATATCATCCCTGATTTCTGCAGAGTCTTCTCTGGAAGGTATAAATTCAAATTTTACATATTTTAGCTTTCTTTTTTCCGGCTCCGTATAAGTTTCTTTATGTTTTTTATAATATTCTGATATTTCCTCATCAGAGGCTTCCATATTTTCAGTACTGATGTTATTTTGATTAAATTCAATATAAGTAACATTTACCTTTTCGTTTTTCCAGATATAATCAAGATAAAGCTCATCATCAGTAACTCGTATTGTGGAGAGTATGCGTTGCCTTAGTTTCTGCAACGGAAGCTGACTTTTTATCATATTTTCAAAAGGAATCCATTGTTGATAATTTGCCGGATCTTGCAGAGCTTGTTGATATTTATTTATATCAAATTTTCCCTCGGTCTGAAAACCTTCCACTGATTTTATATATTCAACATATTCAGGTGGAATATTTTGCAGGGTTCGTAAGTTATATACCACCTCTTCCGGAGAAGTTAAAATATTGAGCTTTTTAATTTCTTCCTGGAAAAGAATAGACTGAATCATTTGCTCCCATACCTGATCTCTTATTCTTTGCATTTCAAATTCCGATATTTCCTTTTCCGGAGATTGTTCTCTTATTTGGGATACCTGCAGATTTACAAATTCTTGAAACCGTTTGTATTGAATTTCCTGACCATTGATTTTACCGATTATTCCCTTTGAAACGGTTGAGGTGTTTCTGAATCCACCCATACCCCAGCTAAAAACCAGCATTATAATAAAGGCAGCGGCTACAATACCTAAAATATATTTCATGTTATCTCTTAGCGCCCGCATCATAAGTGAAAGTTCTCCTTATAAATTAATATATTGTTTCTTGGCTAACGAAGGTAAAATATAATATCATTTACTGATTAATGCAAGGGAATTATAGAGTGAAATAGAGCAAATAATCTATTTTAGTTGTAATGTGAACTTGATTATTATCTTAGTCACCTTTATATTAATCATAATATAAAAAGGGAGTATTATGGCATGTTTGGAAGAGGATTAAGAAAAAATAGAAAATTTTCCTTTATACCCTCTTATTATGATCCGGAAAAGGATAAAACTAACCAGCGACAGATTGAATTTAAAAGAAAAATCCGTCTAAGAGCAGCCAAACAGAAGTCGTTGGTTTCTTTAATTTTACTTTTAAGTATTGTTATCTATTTAATTTATTTATTAAGTAATATAAGAAAATAAATTTATCGCCTTTATTATGAATAATTCTCGAATACATATTTTATCCGAACAGGTTATGAAAAGGATCGCTGCCGGAGAAGTAATAGAAAGGCCAGCTTCTGTAGTAAAGGAACTTATGGAAAATAGTCTGGATGCTGGAGCCACCAATATATCTTTACTGGTGAATGAAGGTGGTATTGATAAGATACAGGTGGTTGATAATGGCAGGGGTATGACCGAGGAAGATGTTTTAATCTGCTGTGAGCGTCATGCT
>CAZKMO010000255.1:0-2810 GCA_964554015.1 uncultured bacterium | reverse complement strand
ATTATACCCTCCGAACTTACATCTTATTTAGTTAATTTTATTCTTTTTCTCTTTTTTCTTTTAAGGCAACTAATGTCCTGGCTAACTTAAAAAGTATACCATCCAAATTACCTACTAATCCCTGCAGGGGAGAATTGACATTTCTTACCAAAAGACTATGGATTTCATGCTTTGAAGGCAATTTTGCGATTTTTTCCACTTTTCCCGGGCCGTAAAACTGACCCTCAAAAATTGACATTTTTATAGTAGGTTTTTTTGCTTCTTTGGCAAATTCACTAATGATACGGGCAGGTGCTGAGGGATCTTTATAGCTAAAAGCAATTGCAGATGGCCCCTGTAGATAATCTACCATTTCCTCATAACCAACTTCTTTGGCAGCAATCTTTGCCAAGGTATTTTTAACTACTCGATATTCTACAGAAGATTCCCTGCATTTACTCCGTAATTCTGTCATCTGGGCTACATTTAATCCTTTATAATCAGTAATAAATATACCTTCTGCTTTTTGGAAGACTTCACTAACTTCTTTTATTATTGATTCTTTTTCTGGAGTTGGCATAAAAATCCCTTATATAAATAATATTAAAATGTTATTCTTTTCTTAGCAGTGATGCATTATCCAACTTTATTCCAGGTCCCATGGTTGAGGATAGAGTAACTCCCCTTAAATACAAACCTTTACTAGATGTAGGCCGTAATCGTATCACTTCTTGTATCAAGGCTTTGATATTATCAATAATCTGCTGGGACGAAAAAGAACATTTACCCACAATAGTATGAATTATGCCATTCTTGTCAACTCTAAACTCAATTCTTCCTGCTTTTAACTGCTTCACTGTTTGAGCGATATCTTCAGTTACTGTTCCAGCTTTGGGATTAGGCATTACCCCTTTGGGACCTAAAAACTTGCCTAATTTCCCCACCTCTTTCATTGCATCCGGAGTGGCTACTACCACATCCGCATCTAACCATCCTTTTTGAATCTTCTCCACATATTCTTCCATACCAACCATATCAGCTCCGGCTTCCTTGGCCTCCTTATCCTTTGGAGGCTGGCAAAAAACCAAAATCTTAACCTTTTTACCAGTTCCATGGGGCAGTGCAACCGTACCTCTTATCATTTGATCCGCTTTTTTGGGATCTACTCCTAAATAGATTGAAACCTCAACCGTTTCATCGAAGTTTACTGATTGCTGCTTTTTGAGAATGTCTACTCCTTCGGTCACATGATATAATTTTTGAGGATCAAAATTCTCTAAATTCTTTCTGTATTTTTTACTTCTTTTCATAAATATCAACCTTATGATTCCACAATAATTCCCATACTTCTGGCTGTACCCTCTATAATTCGCATGGCCATTTCTTCATCATTTGCATTTAAATCAACTTTCTTCAATTGGGCAATTTCTCTGATTTGATTACGATTAACTCTTCCAACTTTCTCTTTGTTGGGCATACCAGAACCTTTATCAATTTTTGCTGCTTTCTTCAGCAGCACCGCAGCAGGAGGAGTCTTGGTGATAAAAGAGAATGATCTATCTACATATATAGTTATTATAACTGGGATAATAAGACCCTGCTTATCCTTAGTTTTAGCATTAAACGCTTTACAAAACTCCATAATATTCACCCCATGCTGTCCTAAGGCAGGCCCTACCGGGGGTGATGGATTCGCTTGTCCACCAGGGATTTGTAACTTTATTTGACCAATTATTTTTTTTGCCATGTTCTAACCTACTTTTTAAACTTCTACTTTTCTAAATCAACTTGTAAAAAATTCAGCTCCACCGGAGTAGAACGCCCAAATATACTCACCATGACTTTTAACTTTTTTCTCTCTTTGTTTACCTCTTCTACAATCCCGGAAAAATCTGAAAAAGGACCATCTATAACTTTCACTACATCACCTTTCCGATAAGGAACTTCAACCACTTCTTCATCCGTACGTTCTTCAACTCTCCCCAGAATACGGCGTATTTCTTTTTCCATTAAAGGACTTGGCTTATTTTTGGGCCCAACAAAATTGGTTACTCCCGGAGCATTCAATACAATATTTTGGGTGTCTCCATCTAATTCCATATTTACAAGCATATAACCAGGGAAAAAAACCCGATTTTTCACTCTTTTTTTACCTCCCCGCATTTCAACCACATCTTCTGAAGGTATCAAAATCTTTTCTATTTTATTCTCTAACCCGGCTCTTTTTATTTCATTTTCCAAATACTTTTTTATCTTTTTCTCATGTCCGGAATATACATGTATTGCATACCACTTTGACAAAAAGCCCCCTTTAAAAAACAATTTCAAATAAACGATTTAATATATAATCTGCAATAAACAAGAAAAGAGAAAGTAATACGCATAATATAATAACTACTACCACAGAACCATAAAGTTCTTCCCGGGAAGGCCAAATAACCTTCGAAATCTCCTGACGAACTTCGTTAATAAATCTTAATATTTTTTGCATAGGTAATACCCTCTCTTTTCAACTTAAGCAGGCCTGGGAGGATTTGAACCCCCAACCCCCGGATTTGGAGTCCGGTGCACTAGCCACTTGTGCTACAGGCCTAAAAACTCGCATCCATCATCTCGTCTCTTTATGGTCAGTTCGTTTATTACAAAACGGGCAGTATTTTTTATACTCCACTCTTGCTGTATGTTTCTGTTTATTCTTAGTTGTAGAATAATTGCGTTGTTTGCATTCTTTACATTCAAGAGTAATTATATTTCTCATGGTAGACTCAACTTTACCTTCTATTCAATAATTTTACCTACTACTCCGGCACCTACAGTCCGGCCTCCCTCCC
>CAZKMO010000254.1:0-2868 GCA_964554015.1 uncultured bacterium | reverse complement strand
CTCACTGACCCGCACTCTGGCTTCCACCCGTAATTCATAAGAGGGGTCTGGTAACTTTTCTACATCCAGAAAAGCCGTAATATCTCTTTTAATAATGGCCCACCATACGTTATACTTATCATTAGTAGCATTGACTATAATGCGGGAATAACCATCCTTCTGGACAAAATCCATAGTGGCATCCCCGTCCCCGGTGAAAAAGAACCATCCCTCTATTTCTTTTTTATCAAAGGAATCTAAAAATTGAGCCTGACAGATACCGGAGGTAATGAGAATTAAGAGGCATATTATAATCTTTTTTTTATATTTATACATATTAATCTCCATATATTTTATTATTTGGATACCTAATTAAATTATTAAGATTGGTAGGATGGGCCTGCGGCTCATCTTTCTTTATTCTCGACCAACTTAATGTTCCAACGGATTATTCTTGAGGGCTAAGCCCTCCCTTTTTTACGTTCTGGGGTAGAACCCCAGAACGATCAAGAACCTGTGGTTCATCTGACTTTATTGTGAATGATTTTTAAAGATAATAATTTCATCCTCACCTGGATTATTGAGAGGATTTATATTATTTAATAAGATAATAAATTTCTTCTACTAAAACAATACTATCAGAAATTACTTTTTATTTAATTATGATATGATAATATCAAAATAAATATCATTTATTATTTATTTTAAAAACTAAATGAATTGTGTACGGTCCTTCCGGAAATAGAATCAAAGATTAGGTAATATGGATTTATATAATATATGTAATATCTATATTTGTAATTCATCATAAACAATGAATTCACTTAATTTCTTTTTAGGAGGAGTCTGCGGCCATTCTTGCGGGATACCTACCGGAGTAATACATACCCGTTTATAACGGTCAGGTATTTTCAATACTTTCATAGTAACTTCTTCATTAATAGAATCGGTAAAATAACAGGTACCGTACCCCAGAGCCCGGGCTGCCAGCATCAGGTTGGCCACAGCCAGGGGGCCGTCATGATGGTTGTAACTCGGATATTTTGATTGGGTGTCCGTTAATATTACAATGAATACTGGAGCCTGAAATATATTCTGGTAATGTGATTCCAATCTTTTTTTCTGTTTATCAATTTTTTCCGAAGTCATCCCCTTATTTTCATAATAGGTAAGAATCCGCTGAAGAGATGCTTCTTTTAAGGCATTCAATTTTTTTCGATCCCTGATTACCAGAAATTTCCAGGGCTGCTGGTTGCCGGAGGTAGGGGCCAGGCGGGCCGCATCCAGGATTTTTCGGATATGCTCTTCAGGTACCGGATCGGGCCTGAAGGCCCGTACAGATCGGCGCTGCTGGATACATTCCAGAACGGACAGTTTCTCTGATTCTGATCCGGTTGATGACCGGGTTTTAGTATCACAGCCGGCCAAGGTCAGTCCCGCACCCATTACAGCAAAGGTTTTGAAAAAATCTCTTCTCTTTTGATTCTTCATGATTATTCCTCCTTGCATAAAGATGATTGTATTAATTCCATCTTCCTAGTATAACGTAAATTAAGGGGAATAGTTTTTACTGTTTTTTACACGGGCTGATAAGTACAGCGTGTCTTTTACCGCATCTCTCTCCAGTCAGTTGTTAGGTCATTAGGCAATTTTCAAGAGTCAATTTCCCTATTCAAGCAGAACAAATCCATACCGGTTTTGAACATCTTTCTTGCTTTGAAGCACATGGCAAGGCAGACCCAGCTTCCTTGCGGTTTTGTACACATCAATACCAAAACTTTGATCACAGGGCCTAACCTTCTCCGGAGTAGGACAAGATTTCCCCTGGTCGACTGCACAGCTTTGGCAAAGCGTGCAATACCTGATGGCAAAAGAAAAATAATACCCATCCAGGAAGGCAGTTCTTTCAATCTCAAGAGCCGCTTTACTTAATTCGACCACATCATGAGAATGAACAAGCAAAATGTTCTTATATGCTTTAACCATATCAATTCGTTCCTGTAATGATGTGTTTCTGGTATTACATTTTATAGATTGATTAACAAAGTCTTCACAGCCCCACCTACATTTCAAAATAACTCGAATATCAAAATAGATATTATCAGCACTGATAATCTTGGAATGATCCATTTTGAGATCTCTTGCCATTTGGATGTACTTATCAAATTTAGACACTTTTTTTGCTCCCTTTTTATTAACCGAACACTATCTTAACTATTAATCAATTCATTTTCCACCTTCGATTTTGTGTTATTTATTAAAATCTCTTTAAAGATGGGCCACAGGCACATCCTGCTATACTTCCTAGTATAACGTAAATTAAGGGGAATAGTTTTTACTATTTTTGTACTTTCACAGGTTGTACTGAGGGAATTTAAAATGGGTCAGGATAAATCCCGCTCTACCATGCTATATTAGGAGAGGGGAAACCGGGATCAAGATAATCACGGCTTTAAGATTCCCTTTTTCACCAATTCTTCCGCAATCTGCACCACATTCAAGGCTGCCCCTTTTCGTAAGTTATCCGCCACACACCATAAGGCAATACCATTTTTATTACTAGTATCCTGGCGTATTCTGCCCACCAGAACTTCATCTGGATATGTATGTACATCCAGGGAGGTGGGATAGGAGTTATTATCAAATAAAACTATTCCGGGTGAATCTTTCAGAATGTTTTTTATTTGCTCTGTTGATATCTCGTTCTCGGTTTCTATCCAGATAGCCTGGCCGTGCCCCACAAATACAGGCACCCGCACACAGGTGGCGGATATTCGAATTTCCTGATCATTAAAAATTTTTCTGGTCTCATACACCAGCTTCAATTCTTCCCGGGTATAATCTTCTTCTAAAAATGGTTCAATATGGGGAATGCAATTAAATGCTATA
>CAZKMO010000253.1:0-2876 GCA_964554015.1 uncultured bacterium | reverse complement strand
TTGATATTTCATTTCTCTTCTTTGCATACCGTTAACTTGAACGGTAAAAGAAACGCTGTTTTCTCCAGACTGAAGTAGATTCGCTTCAGGAGGAGCTTTAGTCTGTGCTCCGAAATCAACCCATACTGATTGCGCTCTGATCTGTATTGTCACAATCAGGGTAAAAATCAACACTAAAAAATTTAACCATTTCATCCTTTTCTCCTTTCTTTATCAAATAATTTGATTTTATGAAAAGAATTAATATATTAAAAAATCCTGTACTCCGGATGAATTCAGATCCCTTTCCAACGGAAAGGTGTACATCTGAACATTGGAGTTTCAGGCCACTGTGCTCGCCGGAATCCAAGAACCTGGCCGTTCTTCCGGCGGGCTTTCTTTTGCCGTTTAAGGTGGAACGCCGCTGTTGTAAATCATTCAAAAAACCTATTTTATTAACATAAACTTCCTGGTTTCACAAAACTCTCCTGCCTGCAGCTGATACAGATATAATCCACTGGGGTAATTCTCTCCTGTCCAGTGAATTGTATACTTTCCTGCTGATTGATATTCTTTCACCAATGTTTCAACTTCTCTGCCAAGAAGATCGTATACTTTTACTGATACATAACTTGGTTTTGAAATAACATAACGGATGGTTGTTGATGGGTTGAAGGGATTGGGATAATTCTGAAAAAGCAATATTTTCTGAGGCATTTTAGATGAATGATAAATACTATTAATACCTGTATTTCCACCTGTTGTTGTTTTAATAATACCCTCTCCAATTGCCCAACCTATTTTTTCATTTATAAAAAAAATGTCAGAGAAACCTCCTTCATTTTTACAAGGACTTTTTTGTTCAATCCAAGAATATCCACCATTTGTTGTTTTTAAAATTATAGAGGTTCTGTTTAGGTAATCAAATCCTGAAATCCACCCTATTGTTTCATTAACAAATTGTATTGAAAAATTATAACCTGGAGGAGTAATACCACATGGAATCCAATTATCACCACCATCTATTGTCTTCAAAATATTATTAAATCCATTATATGTGCCAATTGCCCAACCCATTTCCGTATCAACGAAATTAAATGAATTAAGAGATGTTAGAGGAATGATTTGAGAAAACCAATTTTCTCCTCCATCTATAGTTTTTAATGTACCTCCTATCCAACCAATATTTTCATTTATGAATTGTATTTTCCCCTCAGCAAAATTTGTATCTAAAGTTATTTTATTCCAAGTATTTCCTCTATTGTTTGTTTTTAGTAAAGTACTATTTGTTCCTGAAATCCATCCGGTTGAAACATTTGTAAAAACAATTGAATTAAATCCATATAAAGTATCAAAATTTTGTCTTTCCCATGCTTGTCCACCATTAATTGTTCTAAAAATAATACCACTTCTATCAAATATTGATAACCCTTTTATAACTGCCCCTACCGCAAATACATTTTTATTATCTATTGCATAAATAGAAGAAAATGATAAACTGTCACTATGATTTTGTTTATACCAATTTAAACCACCATCATCTGTATAAAATATACTTCCTTTCTCGCCAGCTACCCAACCCGTATCTTCATTTATAAAATAAATAGAGCTGAACCCATATTGTTCATCTCGTTGCGAAACCCAACTCTCACCTCCATTATCAGTTCTGTAAATCAAACCGAAACGGCCAACTGCCCATCCGTGCTCGGTATCAGAAAACTGAATGTTATATAATTGACCCTGCACTTCATCTATATCCGCTTCAACCCAATTCTCTCCTCCGTCTGTAGTCTTTAGTATATAGCCGTAATAATCCCCTCCTGCAATCCACCCTGTATCCGCATTCACAAAATGCAGCGAATAAGGAAAGGCATATTTTAACCGATCCGGATCAATATCAGAAAGATTTTGATATTCCCAACTCTCTCCTCCATTTGTTGTCCTCAAAAAATCTCCAAATTCACTTATCATAAAACCTGTGTGTTCATCAATAAATTGTATTTTTCGCATACAATATACTCTGGGTTCAATGTCCTGCTGTATCCAGGTTTCTCCGCAATCAGTGGTCCTGAATATCTCATTACCCCAATACCCGTCTCCTGCAATCCAGCCGGTACTGTCATTGGTAAAATAAACAGAATTAAAGGTGTGTACATGAAAACCGATTATCTGGGATGTCCAGCTGTCTCCTCCATCGGTAGTCTTCAGCACAATTGCTCCTGTTTCACAGGAACCTGTACCCACCACCCAGCCCGTATCTGCATTCACAAAATATATAGAAGTCAATCCTCTTGAAGTTACGGTGTCCTGTTTTATCCAGGTTTCCCCGGCATCAGTGGTCTTCAGCATGGTCCCGCTGCTTCCGACCGCCCAGCCGGTAACTGCATCCTGAAAATAAACAGAAACTAAATGCCCTGACATGCCGCAGGTATGGTGGGTTACCTCCCAGGACTCTCCCCTGTCTGTTGTTTTGATTATTGTCCCTAATTCCCCCACTGCTACAACAGTGCTTTCATTAATCACCTGAAGGCCCCAGAGTGTATTACCCTGTGGTTTGGGGTACTGCCACTGCCAGCCCTGGGCGAATAAGGAAATTGAAAAAAGTAAAAATACTATTATTTTTTTCATTATTTAATGCCCTTTAACTTAAATTTTGCTGCCATAAATCATTCAAAAAACCTACTTTATTAACATAAACTTTCTGGTCTCACAAAACTCTCCTGTTTGCAGCTGATACAGATATAATCCGCTTGGGTAATTCTCTCCTGTCCAGTGAATTGTATACTTTCCTGCTGATTGATATTCTTTCACCAATGTTTCAACTTCTCTGCCAAGAAGATCGTATACTTTTACTGATACATAACTTGGTTTTGAAATAACATAACGGATGGTTGTTG
>CAZKMO010000252.1:0-2907 GCA_964554015.1 uncultured bacterium | reverse complement strand
AAGCTTCTAAAACAGGAAAATGGTATTGATTTTTAATAAAAAAATACGTACAATAAGGGTCGATTGCAGGAGGGTTGGGTTAACTTATTTATTAATAGGAGGTGATTAAATTTGAAGATTACGCCTCTGGATATTAAAAAACAGCAGTTTAAAGCCAAGGTACGTGGATATGACAAAATGGAAGTTGAGGCCTTTTTGGAAATGGTGGCAAATGAATATGAAGCTGCAATAAATGAAAGAAATAAATTTGCCAATGAAGTTTCAAAGCTGAAAACACAACTGGAAGATTATCAGCAAGTAGAGAAAACCTTGCAGGAAACTTTGATGAATGCCCAGGAGAGTGTCAGTCAATCCAAAGAGAATTCAAAAAGAGAAGCGGATATCATTAAACGCGAGGCAGAACTGAAAGCGGAAAGAATTCTCGATGAAGCCCGAGATAAGCTGGATAAAATGAAAAATGAATTGAAAATCATTAAAACCCAGAAGGAATCATTTGCAAAGCGGCTAAAGCATTTACTGCAATCTCAGTTGGAATTGATAGATGTATTGGAACTGGATGATGTTGATTTTCTGGAAGAATCCAGAAATCTTTCGGGTATAAGCAGCAAAAGATCAGCAGTTGCTTCCGTTAAAGATAATAAACAAAAAAAATAATTGCTGGAGACAGGTGATATTCAAGGTAATTTACGGGGAGGAATGTATGCAATATATAAAAAAGAGTAAAATAGTGGGAATGTCAATATGTATGGTTATAGTGTTATGTGGCTGTGCTAACTATACTATGACTTCATATGAAAGAGTGGAAGCAACCAATTATCTGGTTTTAACCCTATTTTCAGGTGAAAAAATTGCTGGTACAGTAATTGAGGTAAAACCTTATGAGATTATACTTTTAGAGGAAAATGAAACCAAAAGAGCAGTTACCCGTTCATCGATTAGATCAATTAGATTAAAGCAGCCGGTGTATGATGAATTTGAGAAAGGAATATCTGAACCGGAGATTGCATCTGTCCAGACCAGCAAAAATACCATGATATACGGAATAGGGGGAGGAGTATTAAGCTTTGGAGTAAGTTTTTTTATGGGATCTTTATTAGGGGAGTCGGGAAATGTAGTGGCACTTACCACTGGAATTGGGGGAGTGTTAGGGACAAGTTTGTTTATTATGGCAGGGAAAAATAAAGATCGCCAGGATGCTATTACTGAAATTCGGAAAATAAGAAAATCCGAACAATTTATAAAAGAAAGAGAAGATAAATTGAATACCGATGTCGGGCGCCAGGAGGGTGAAGAGGAAGAGAATATTGAAAATCTGGAACAGAGAAGAGAAGAGTTACTAAGGAAACTTAAGGAGATAGAGGAAGAAAATAAAAAAAGTAAAAAATATTAAAGAGCATACAGGAATAATTTTAATCAATAAGGATGTAATTTTATGATTAAAAATAAAATCGGAATTATCGGAGGAAGTGGTTTATATGATATGGAAGGGATAGAAATAAAGTCTAAGGAAAGAATATTTACCCCTTTTGGTAACCCTTCTGATGAGTTAATAATGGGGAAATTAAAAGGGAAAGAGGTTGTTTTTCTTCCCCGGCACGGTAAAGGTCATAAACTTTTACCTTCTGAAATTAACTACCGGGCAAATATTTGGGCTTTAAAGAAACTCGGGGTTAGTAAAATTATTTCTGTTTCTGCAGTTGGTTCTTTAAAGGAACAAATCCGCCCCCTTGATATTGTGCTTATCGATCAGTATTATGACCGGACTAAATTTCGCCAGAGTACTTTTTTCGGAAATGGAATTATAGCCCATATAGATTTTGCCCATCCTATTTGTTTGGAATTGAGGGGTTTACTTTATGAAGTAGGGCAGGAAGTTGGAGAAGGGGCAAAATTGCATTTGGGGGGTACGTATTGCAATATAGAAGGACCGGCTTTTTCCACCAAAGTGGAATCTTTATTGTACAAATCCTGGGGATTTGATGTTGTGGGTATGACCAATCTTACCGAAGCAAAACTGGCCAGAGAAGCAGAAATTTGTTATGCATCCATGGCCATGGTTACTGATTATGATTGCTGGAGTGAGGAGGAGGATAGGGTAAATGTGAACATGGTAATTGAAAATTTAGGTAAGAATGCCCAGGTGGCAAAAAAAATCATTAAACAGACAATTGAAAAAATTTCTGTACAAAAGAAATGTGAATGTAATAATGCTTTACACAATGCAATTTTAACTCCTAAAGATAAAATTCCCGTATCAGTAAAGGATCAGCTTGAACCAATACTGAGTAAGTATTTGAAAGAATAATAAAAGATAGTATTCATTTCCATAATGTAGATGGAGAACTGCTTAGAAGTGTCCTTTAAAAAAATTAAAACTCCGGTTGATTATAATGCCATTGAAAAGAATGTCTTAAATTTTTGGGAAAAGAACCATATTTTTGAGAAATCCATTTCCATGCGTCCTGAAAGCAAATCATTTACTTTTTATGAAGGACCTCCCACTGCCAATGGAAAACCTGGTATACACCATGTAATATCCAGAACAGTAAAAGATTTTGTCTGCCGGTATAAAACCATGCAGGGATATCGGGTGAACCGAAAGGCAGGATGGGATACTCATGGCCTCCCGGTTGAAATTGAGGTGGAAAAAGCCCTGGGTTTGGAAACCAAGGATGAGATTGAAAAGTATGGGGTGGAAAAGTTTAATAAAAAATGCAGGGAGTCTGTATTTACCTATCTTAAGGATTGGAATGAGCTTACCAAAAGGATCGGATTCTGGGTTGATCTTTCTGATCCTTATATAACTTATACCAATGAGTATATAGAAACCGTATGGTGGCTTTTAGCCCAAATGTGGGGAAAAGATATCTTATATAAAGGGTTTAAAATACTCCCCTACTGTCCCCG
>CAZKMO010000251.1:0-2914 GCA_964554015.1 uncultured bacterium | reverse complement strand
GAACATTCTCGTTGACGCTATAGGTTCCGGGAACCACGGTCTTGGACTGACTCTGCCCATCAGTGAGGTTGACATCTATCTCACCGTCAAAATCAAAGGACTGGGGTGAGCCGTCCGGATCGGTCTGTTTCTCTATGATGATCTTGGCATCCTGACGGTTGTAGAACACGGCTTTGACTGTCTCATTAGCTTCTACATTAAAAGTTACCTCCCCATTAGGTATATCCACAGTGCTATTACCATCATTCACTGTAATATTGGTCAGGGTCCAGCCAGCCGGCACTACTTCGTTAACTTTATAGGTACCAATACCCACCTGCTTGGTTGAGGTCTGATTATCCTTTAAATTAGTATCAATAGCTCCGTTAAAATCAAACTCCTGGGTGGAACCATCCGGGGTGGTCTGTTTTTCTATGATAATCTTTTGACCCCAATGGCTGGTAATATGTAAAGTTTCTTTGGCCACATGCCCGGGACGATTTGTGGGTTCCGCATATATCCAAACCTGAATTTCTGTATTATAGGCAGTGTTTTTCCATTCATCAGTCATGGTAATGGTAAGACCAACTTCCCTCTGTTCCTGACCAACTAAATTGGTAAAATCTCCACTGAAAGTAATATCATCGATATATTTCTCATTAGCAGGATCTTTTACCACATACCAGAAATGCACATCCTCAGCAACATCTCCGCCTGCATCGCCGGTATTTTTAACCCAGCCGGTCGTATTATATACCATTTTGGCACAACTGACTTCAAATTCGGTTAAAATTTCTAGACTGGGCTTACCAGGGGTGTATCCAAAATCTGCCTTGTAATAATATTCCCAATAATTAAAATATTTTACGAAGGGTTCATTATTTGTGGTTAAGGTCAGACCTGGAGGCAGAGTACTTTCCACCACATCTACCTTAAAATAACCCGGGATTAAGGCATCAGCTTCACTGTCCGTATAACTAAAAAAGTAATATCCTTTCTTTCCATTTCCATATCTTGTGGTCTGAGTATCATATAATTGCCAGGAATCATATGTATGTTTTCTCCAATAAAGTTTTAACTGAACATCATTAATCCCATTTTCACCCCCATCTTGATATCCATCAGCATCTGTATCAAGCCACACATAATCACCAATTCCGATATGACACATAACAGCTTGGACTGAATCAGGTTGGGGAGAAGCGGCTGTAACCTTATCCTGATTTGATTGGGTCTTAGCAACCTGTCCATAGGCATTCAAACTGATTATAACCAGAATTGATAGTACTGATAATAACTTATTTGTCTTCATCTCTTTTTACTCCTAAAATATTATTATTTAATTTCTTTCTTTTCTAAATGTTTTTCCTGCATTAAAGCATGAAATTTTTCAATAATTGAATCCGTGTTGGATTCAATAACTGAACTTTCAACACAATGATCTGCACCAGCTTTAATTATTAAATCGTTATCAGAAGAATAACTGGATACTGCGATTATTTTAAGTTGAGGATTTAAATTTTTGATAAGCTTAATGAAATCAAGCCCATTCTTATCATAGGGATTAATTTCAATAAAAACTGCTTTCAAAGGTATGGACATTATTCTGAGAAGTCCATTTAACTCTTTACTCTCAAAGATATAGGAAACTCCCATTTCGTTAAATAAATGAGAAAAATTTTCTCTTAACTTTTTATTTGAGGATAAAACTAAAGCAATATTTAATGTCTTCATATAACCTCCTCTTATAAAAATCTTTTCAAACTTTATTAATTTTAATGATTCTGTAATTTCCTTAAGTATGCTGAACGGAACTGGTTTCATTGTAGAATAAAAAACACCGTATTTTTTTAATTGAACTAACTTTTCTATGGAATCACTAGCATTAAATGTAACCACCGGTAATCTGAAATATAAGCGTCTAAGAATATCAATTATTTGAAAATAATCTTTCTTATTATTATTCATATCTAAAAATAAAGCATGAGCTTCTTCTTTAATCAATCGTAATATTACCCTAATTCCATTATTCTCATAACTTATTTTTTCTTTTCGATTCTTAAAAAATTTTCTTAAATCTGTTTTAAAAGATGTATCATGTGAATAGACAACAATGGAAAAACTCATTAAAAAATCTCCTTTTATAATTGTTTACATTCCTACACAGGTTATAAGCCAATTCCATACCAAACCATAAAATTATTTTTTTACTGAGCCTAAGTATATATTTAATACATATTTATGATATTAGTTATCAATAATATAATAAATCATTTTTTCTTTCCACTTGTGACATAAAAGAAACACATTTATTTAAAAATTGACGTAGCTTCATGTTAAACAGAAAATTATACCTACTGTCTCATAAAGTATACAACTGTAAAACAATTGTCACAAAATAAAAAAATCTCAAAAAAATTCAGCTTAAGTAGTTTGAATTATTTAACCGAAAAATAAAAAATTTAAAGGTAAGTTAATTTTAAATGGAGTATATAAAAATTGTTTATGAAATTATTAAAAAAGGGGGGAATAAGAAAAAATATCAGATGTTTAAAATGTATTAAAACAAATAATAATAGAACTGCATAATATGATAAAGATTTTAACTTTGCCTATTTTCAAGATTCTCCAGTAAATCAATATAAGACTGTTCTATGAGATTATGCTTTTTTATATTAAGCTTGACCATCAGTTCGCGGATACGGTTTTCACTAACTTCAACTGGATTATCATCATCTACCATTGCTTCCAATTCAATAAATTCACCCAATTTCTTCACTTTATCAAAATGAATCCTCACATTTTCCCATATCCACACTTCTCTATGTTTATGAACAACCTCTCGAATCCCATGCTCCCGGGTAAGAATTGCTTTAACAGAATCCGGATTTTTTACATGTACCATACTGTATCGACATTGCTTAATATCTGCTTT
>CAZKMO010000250.1:0-2941 GCA_964554015.1 uncultured bacterium | reverse complement strand
CAATTATTATTTCAGACTTTTGCTTTTCGTCCGCAACCGATCCCTGTTCATCTTCCTTTTTTTCATAAAAAGCAGGCCGATAAATAAATAAAACCACATCTGCGTCCTGCTCAATGGCACCTGATTCCCGCAAATCAGAAAGTCTGGGTCTTTTATCTCCTCCCCTCATTTCAACTGCCCGGGAAAGCTGAGAAAGTGCCACCACCGGAATATCCAACTCTTTGGAAAGCCCCTTTAAAGATCGGGATATTACAGAAATCTCCTGCTGTCTGCTCTCTGCATTTCTTGGCCCCTGCATTAATTGAAGATAGTCAATAAAAATTATACCGATATTATGATCTTTTTTCAGCCGGCGTGCTTTGGCCCGTAATTCCAAAACAGTGGATCCGGGAGTATCATCAATATAGATAGGAGCTTCGGTAATGGTTCCGGCAACTGTACTTAATTTTTGCCATTCTTTTTCAGGCAGAGAACCGGTTCTGACCCTATGAGCATCAACTCGAGCAGTGGCACAAAGCATACGTAAAGCGAGTTGTCGACTGGACATTTCCAGACTAAAAATTCCTACAGGAATTTTTGATTTAATAGCAGCATTCCTGGCAATGTTCAGGCAAAATGCTGTTTTACCCATGGAAGGACGACCACCAACCACAATAAATTCTCCATTTTGAAATCCCGAGGTGAGTTCATCCAGTTTCTTGAAGCCAGTGGGAATACCCGTAACCGCCCCTTTTCTTTCATGGAAACTCTCAATGGTTTCAAATGTCTGATGCATTATGGGAGATATATGTTGAAAATTTCTTTTAAGCCTGTTTTCGGATAAAGAAAATATCTTTTGCTCTGATCTGTCAATAATATCATATATATCATCAGTGGAATCGTAACATTCTCTGGCAATCTCCGCTGATTGTTCTATCAAACGGCGAAGTAAAAATTTTTCCAAAACAATATGGGCATGGTATTCAACATTGGCTGCACTGGGAATGGATTCAGCCAGTTCGGTTAAATAATATACCCCCCCTACTTCTTCGATCTGTTTCACTCTTTTCAGTTCCTCAGAAAGGGTGATTAAATCAACTGGTTCATTTTTTTCATATAAACTTAAGGCGGAAGAAAAAATCTTTTGATGTGCGGTGCGGTAAAAACACTCGGATCTCAAGAAATCCACCACCTTACCAAGAGAGGCATTATCTATCATTATGGAACCGAGCACTGCCATTTCTGCTTCAATGGATTGAGGCGGCACTCTATCCAATTCCGGAAATAATTTTTTATTATTTTTCGATTTTACCTTTTCATTTACTGCCACTTGGGTTTATCCCCTACTATTTTGTCATACCTTCGCCGCAAGGATTGCACATCCTCCCAAACCATCTTTTTCTTCATCTTCTGGTTTGGATCATTATCACTTAAAAGGTCGGCAGGATGATAGGTCACATATCCAAAGGCATTGTTAATGGTATGATAGTTTTCTTTTCTCAGTTCTTTCATATTTTTTTCATTTTCCAATAAAGCCTGGGCGGTAATTTCCCCTAATATTAGGATTATCTTGGGTGCAATAATTTCAATTTGGGCCAGGAGGTAAGGCATACAACAACTAACCTCATCTTTTAAAGGTTTTCTTTTATCCGGTGGATTACATTTTAAAATACTGCAGGTATACACATCTTTGGGGGTGAATTCAATGGCTGCCAATATTTTGCCTAACAGATCTGCCTGTTTATCTCTTTTTTCTACAATTGCAGGTGTATCGGCAATCACCATTACCGATACCTCCTTATTACCTGCTCCTATTATTTTGCCGGAACTATAGTGCGATAATTGACATCGTTGGCAGGAATTAACTGCATCTTCCACCTCATTTAAATTTTTCCACTGACCATAATCCTCTAATGCTTCCTTCTTTAGAGGATTTTCAAAAAACAGTTCATTCCCATACAGTTTCTGCTGCTCCAAATACAAAACAGCATTCCGAATAATGTCTGGAGATGTCAATCTGGTATTCATTAATTCTTTACCTGTTTCCCTTAATACATTACATCAAATAATCATATAAGATCACAAAAAACCGATATATTATTTATTTTTGTCTTTTTTCTTCAAGTTTTAGGTTTTTTTTGATTAAACATTTCTTCAATTTCGTCCAATATTTTGTCGGCAACCTGCCATTTAGGCATTTCCGGCAGGTCTTTACTCTTTTTATTTGGATAAAACAAGGTTATTTTATTGGTTTCAGTACCTATACATCCCTGCTTATCAGAAGGATTATTAAGGCAAATCATATCTAAATTTTTTTGCTCTAACTTTATCATACTATTCTTATCACCATTGTTTGTTTCCAGGGAAAATCCAATTAAAATTCGCTTCTGCTTATCTGCTCCCAGTTTGGATAAAATATCTACTGTTTTTTTTAGTTTTAAGTTTATATGCTCCGATTTCTTTTTAATCTTTTGGGAAGAGGTCTGTTCCGGAGCAAAATCTGCAACCGCTGCCGCCATGATTACAACCTGGGAATTCTCTGATTGTTTTAAAACAGCCTTAGCCATCTGTTCTGTAGTTTCAACCTCGATATAATCAATATAGTCCACCGGAGTAAGATGAGAGGGTCCGCTTATCAGACAAACATCCGCACCTCGTAAAGCGGCAGCTTCAGCTAAAGCATACCCCATTTTACCAGACGACAGATTGGATACATATCTTACCGGATCAAGAAATTCTCTGGTAGGGCCGGCAGTAACTATAATTTTTTTCCCTTTTAGATTTGTAGTGCCCAAAAGAGTTTTGATAACATAATTAACAATCAACTGATGATCTGCCAGTCTACCCTGACCAGATAATCCACTGGCAAGTTTTCCCTTGCAAGTGGGAAGAACTATATAGCCGAAAGATGCAAGTTTTTGGCAATTGGAAATATAAATTTTATTCTGGACCATATGTACAT
>CAZKMO010000249.1:0-2975 GCA_964554015.1 uncultured bacterium | reverse complement strand
TATTAAAATATGAAATAGTATGTGAAGATTTACTTTCTTTGAAATTCAGTGAACCACTGGCTGATTCAACCATATTTAATAAATTGAATTATCAATTTTCTCCTTCCTTGAATATTTTTAATATAAGTAGAAATGATTCCTGTAATATAGTATCTCTCAGAACAGAAATTCATACCTTTGGTGAGGATTATACTTTAACCATAAAAAACCTCAGAGATATAGCAGGCAATAAAATTGCTACTACCAGTATTCAATATACTATGACTTCGGGTGATACTATTGCTCCCAGACTCATAGCAGCCCGCATACAGGAAGACAGGCGGGAATTGGTGTTGGATTTCAGTGAAAGTCTGGAAGAAACATCGGCAGAAAATAAAGGAAATTATCTAATATCTCCATCAGTCACCATATCTTCTGCCACTTTGCACACTTCCAAGCAATCAGTATCTCTTGTTACCCAAGAACATAATGCAGGTAAATATACTATTACTGTATATGGTATAAGCGACCTGGCTGAACCCCCTAATGTACTTGCTTCTGATCACTGTACCTATGAGGTGGTTTTTGATACTACCAGACCTTTACTTGATTCCCTGGTGGTGAAAAGTAAAGATTTATTGGAGTTACAATTCAGTGAAAGATTGGATGAAACTACTGCCCAGGATAAAGATAATTATATTATAAATCCTTTACGTAATATTATTGATGCAACCCTGGATATTTCTCAGCAGAATGTTTTACTCCATACTCAGGATCATTACAGTGAAGATTACCAGTTGACTATTGCTGGAGTTAGGGATATGGCCTCGAATACCATAAAACTAACTGTGAAAAATTACCATTATCAAGAGCCAGACAGAACTCCTCCTCAACTAAATCAGGTTATTCTGCATGGATTGGATTTGTTGGAATTGGTTTTTAATGAATCCTTGGAACGCAATTCAGCTGAAGAAACGGCCAATTATTCCATCAATAACAATATTATTATAAATGGTGCTAATTTGACCGGTGATTCCTTGAATCATGTGTATCTTTCTACCTCTGAACACAGTCCGGGTCAAACCTATACAATTACCATAAATAATATTACTGATAATTCACCTTTTTTTAATTATATTGAAACAAATACCCAAAGTCAATATGATTGTCCTATCGTTGATCAGTCATCACCTCGACTGGTTTCAGCTGAACTTCAGGGATTTAATTTTTTGATACTGAAATTTAGTGAAGTTTTGGACTCGTCCACGGTGAGTAATACATCCAATTATATTATCAATCCTTCTCTGTTTGTAAATGATGTATCTCTTGACATTTATGGAAAGATTATTTATCTTAAAACTGAGAATCATCAATTGGACGTGGATTATACTATTACAGTTCAGGATCTCAGGGATAAAGCAGGGAATGAAATTGGGGCAGAGAACCAACAGTCGTATTCCTGTACATCATCCGATAATCAACCCCCGGCTTTAATAAGAGCGGAAGCATTAAGTGATGCTAGCATAGAAGTAAAATTTAATGAAGCTGTGGAATTAAGTTCTGCCATGAATAAATCAAATTATTCTATTGATAATGAAATTGAAGTTAAAAAAGTAAGAGTCAGTAATTCCCAACAATATGTTTATTTGACCACCTCGCCACATCAAAATGGAACCTATACATTAACAGTAGCCAGTCTTAAAGATCTTAGTGGAAATATAATGTCTACACCAAACCACATAAGTTATGAATACCAATCTGAAGATAATACTCCTCCTAAGATAACCGGGGTAGAGGTGACCAATGAAAAAACTATTGAAGTAATTTTCAATGAACCTATAAATCCTGAAACAGCAGAAAATAAAAATAATTATTTGATAAATAATGGTATTTCTGTTTTAAGTGCTAAACTGGATGTACGCATGACCAGTGTAATCCTTCAGACTACTACCCATGAGCGTGGAGATTATGTTTTATCCGTCAAGAATATAACCGATGTTCACAATAATGTAATAGAATCCAACTATATATGGAATTACAGTTATACTCCTGTAGATAATGAGGCTCCCTATATTGTTTCCGCAGATCTGGAAAACAGTGAGAAACTGGTTATCACTTTTAATGAAGATTTAGATTTAACCACAGCCATGAATGATTCAAATTATGCCATAAATAAAAATATTATTATAAAAGGCATACTTCCCTCTATGTCCAAAGAAGTAGTGCTGGAAACCTCTCCCCATTCCCCGGGAACCTATACCCTCACTGTCAACGGTATCAGAGACGCTTCAGAAAATAAGAATTTAATTCATCCCTATAGTCAAAAAGAATATACCTGGAGTCCGGTTGATACAACCGCTCCTTCCATATTAAGCGCTAAACTGAATAATCAATCTTATCTTGAAATGAAATTTAGTGAACCCTTGAGAGAAACTGAAGCCCAGGATACCAAAAATTATACTATCACTCCCCCCATAGCAATTGACCAAGCAGTGCTATCAAGTTCTTTTGATATTGTTTATCTCATGACTGAAAAGCATAGTGCCGGCACTTACACTGTGACAGTAGAAAATGTGTATGACCAAGCTTTCAATCCCAATAAAATAGGAAAAAATAATTCTAAAAATTATGCTTGCATTCCTCCTGATACGGCTGCTCCTCATTTAAGTAAATTCGATATTAGTAGATCATCTATGCTTATCTCTCTGACCTTTGATGAATCGATTACCAGAAATTCTGCTGAAAATCTCAGTAACTATTCTATCTCACCGGATATAGAAATTACCGGGGCATATTTAATAAGTTCGTATAAAGAGGTGCATCTTGAAACTTCTCCTCATCAAATTGGACGGAGATATTTAATCGAAATCAGAGGGCTTGAAGATAGGTCTCCTTCCTCCAATAAACTCACCCAACCCATTATTTATGAATATGAATATAGCACACCTGATATAAATCCTCCTGAATTGAGTCTTGCGAAATTAACGGAATCCAAT
>CAZKMO010000248.1:0-3021 GCA_964554015.1 uncultured bacterium | reverse complement strand
GATGATATTTCCGTCTTGTACAATAGGTTTGTCTTCAATATGAGCACCCATTTCTGCCAATTGTTTTCTCCGTTTGCCTTCCAAGAGATGATAGGTGGTAGCGGAGCGATTAGTAAGTATACCGCTTTTTCCTAAGAGGAGAGCACCTACACAAATGGAGGCAATAGGCTTTTCCTTTTGGTCAAAAAATCGGATTACATTAAGAAATTCTTCCGAGAAGCCGTCTTCATAAAATCCCGCCTTTTCAAATCCTCCCGGTAGGGCCAAGGCATCAAAATCATCAATATCTAAATCTTTTATTTGAACATCAGGTATTACCTGAAAACCAAAGGTGCAATTTAATTTGGTATGGACTCCGGCTGTGACAATTTCAATTTTTTCATCCCCAAAGACATTTGCCCATCCCAGGACATCAATAAAGGCTGCTGCCTCCAGGATTTCAAAGCCATTTGATAACAGAATTAATATTTTTTTCATAATCTTTTTCACCTAAAAAGTTAATCTATCATCTATATATGCGTAATAGACAAGGATTAATCAGCGATCTCCAAATACCCCGTAACCAAGCAGTGCCTGGCAGATCGGGCACATGATAATTTGATTCTGTTCCAATATTCCGATGCCTTTCTTTTTGATCCATACTTTATCAAGTCGGTTATTGCAGAAAGGACATTTGGGTATAGTACCTTTAGGAGCTTCCTCAACTTTAATTCCTTCAAATTCTTTAGGATTCATTTTTTTCCTCTTGTGTTTTTTTTGGTTTTACTAAATGGTCGATTATCAAGTGATTAATAATGAGTTTACGGTGTTAATTAGTTTTAAAATTAAATAAAAATAATACGGAATATGGATTCAATTAGATTCATTATTAAACACTTTTCTGTTTAATTATACTTTCATATCACTATTTTTGTCGATTAATTTTGTAATGGTATCACAGGTAAAGCATTTTCTGTTGTGAATTGATATCAAACCTCCGCATTTTGAACATCGATATTTTTGGTATTGTTCTTTTAGGAACTGGCTGATACCTTTTTCCTTAATAGATTGCAAATTATCTTTCATGCTCATATTATAATTTTTTCGATATCGGTTGTCAATGCGTTCGATTTGCTGGCAGGGATACTGGTCGCATTCAAAACAAAAGGCGGCATCACTCTTAGCAGCATGATTTATTCCTGTACACTTTTTAAATAAATATTCACATCTCTTATTCTGGGGCCGGCAGCCAACACATTGGCTTCGTTTTAAATTATTAATATAAGAGAGATAGCGGCTGCAGATAGCACAGTTCATTCCGCAGGGTGCAATAAGTTCTTCTGATATGGGATGTAATGGTTTCATTTTTCTATAATTCTTTTTCTTTCTGAATTACTAGCATATAATGGGGATTAGTAAGCTGACCTGCATTCAACTCCTAATTTAGTACATTCATTTCCTATCCTGCTGGCTATGAGATTAAAGTATTGATCTGTTTTCTTCTCTTCCCATCCATATTTTTTATATATTTTATCCGCATGCCAATAGTTCATACGGTCAATAATGATGTAATTGACTTTTCCGGCCAACCTGCCGATCAGATTCTCAGCTTCAGGAAGAATAGGTGCAATCATCACATAGGTTTTGATTTTATTATGCTGCAGGGAATCAATGGCTTTCAGCCGTTCTGTAATAGAGGGTGCATTGGGTTCAAAGACTTTTCTAATTTCATCATTCGAGGTAGTAATGGTAATTCCAACTTCTATTTTTCCTGATTTTTTGAATATATCCATATCGCGAAGAACCAGGGGTGATCTGGTTTGAATGACTACAGGCCAATTATGGTGCTGGAGTATCTCCAAACATTTCCTGGTGAGTTCGTATTTTTCCTCCAGGGGCTGATAGGGATCACAAACTCCGCTTATCCATACTGTCCCTTTCTTTTTCTTCCGGATTTCTCTGCTCAGTAGCTCGGGTGCATTGATTTTAATATCAACAAAATCCCCCCAGGATTCTTTATGTCCGGTGAATCTCTTCATGAATCTGGCGTAACAGTACGTACAGGCATGCTGACAACCGACATAAGGATTAATGGTGTAGTCATAGACTTGGGAGGAAGAAAGAATTGACCTGGATTTTATTTCTCTTATGTTCATTTTTATAAGAATTTATCCTAATGAAATTGTATTTCACTTCCGGCATTTTTAAGCAAAGGCCGATCATCCCAGGGCTCTATCCTTAGAGGAAGAAAAAAAGGCTTAGCCCTGGAGATATATTAGGGTAATATATTTAATTTTATTTTAAATTCAAAAAAATCAGCTTTATTGTCTATAAGATAAGAATTTAAATTCTCTAATCACCATATTCTCTTCAATTCATGAATACATTCATATTTATCCCGGTTTTTTTTATTGATTACAAAATCCCAGATGTCATCCGGCTGGGCAGCTCCCGGTTCTACCCCGAAATGCTTACCTGCTTTGGAAAAAGCATGGGCCACCAGCCAGGAACATATGGGATAGCGGTCGTCCTGAGTCAGGCGGCGGAAAACATAGGCTCCCTGCAGGAGCCAGTCCAGCATATGGGTTACAATTTTCAGGTAACCGTACTTTTTATCCACCTGTTCCAGGGCCTCATCCACAATTATTTGTTTTTCTTCTTCGGTTAAATTAAGCGGTCGATAAATGGCCACCAGGTCTTTATTCTTGGGACCATACTGCACCCACAGAGTATGTTGTTTTACTTTGCTCAATGCTTCCACCACTTCACAATGTTCGATATCCCCAGCAGTAACCACAACTCCAACATGGTTGACCCGGGTGCGGCTTTCTCCGATGTGGCGTGAAAAAAAGCGTATGGCTTTGGAAATAAACCCGCTGCCTTTGGTCAGAAAAATATCTGCTCTTTGAATATTCATATTTTTATCCCATTATATTGAGTTAATTTTTTACCATAAATTAATGATAAAAAATGCAGAAAACTGATCCTGAAAAAACTTTTTTTATCTTAATGAAATCTAAAGGAATTGATGATAAAATCCAG
>CAZKMO010000247.1:0-3028 GCA_964554015.1 uncultured bacterium | reverse complement strand
ATTATAGTGTATTTTTTCTGTTTGAAAATAGGTTCTTGGACACCCTCGGATATCCCGGGCGATCAAAAATATAATTGGTTCTAAGGCTAAAGTGCAGCCTGATATGTCATCAAGATGGGACCGAAGATATCAGCATCCGGTTCAGTATCCCAGCAGAGCAAAACGATCATCAGATCCAATTCAGGTACTATATGAATAGACTGCCCTCCATATCCCGCAGCATAAAAATGATCGATGTTTATAAGTTCATCTAACCACCATAGATATCCACATCTTTTAGTATCTGAAACTTGAACATGTTCCCGGGTGGATTCCTTAATCCAGGCTTCCGGCACGACTTGAGTACCATGCCATCTACCACTATTCAAGAATAGATAACCGAATTTGGCCACATCTCTTGCCTTCAAACGAAGACCCCCATTTGTTCCACCTGTGCATTGGTAACCCTGGGGATCCGTATTCCACTCATATTCGCTGATGTCGAGAGGTTGAAATAAATATTCTTCTGCAAACTCATTAGCATACAAACTACTGACATTTTTAATGACTCCGGACAGAAGATGCACGCTGCCAGTATTATATTGATATTTCGTACCTGGTTCATCTGCCAAGGGTTCTTCAAGAACATATTTCATCCAGTCATTGCTCCTTACCATCCCATACTCACTGTTTCTGGGATCTGAATAGGGATAGGTTTTTTCATCCCAGTCAAACCCGGAGGTCAGCGTGAGTAAATGTTTCAGTTTTATTTGTTGTTTTTGAGTATCCGAAATATCGTATTGAGGGAAAAAATCCAGTATTGGATCTTCCACACCGCTGATTAAGCCTTGATCAATGGCAATACCAATGAGGGCAGAAGTGATACTTTTTGTAATAGAATAAATTATCTGGAGACTTTTGCGCTCGTATTCTTCAAAATATACCTCATGCACTAAAACGCCGTTTTTAACAATGAGCATACTATGAATTCCCCTGTATTGACCACTGAGGATATTATTTGTCATCTCTGTAATAATCTCTGTATCCATGTCTTGCTCACTTATAGAGGATACTTGCCAGCCATCATCCAGATATTCCGGAATTTGATAGGTATACTGCGCCTCAGGATCAACAACATTTCCGTTTTTACAGGACGAAAAACAAAACAATATGAGACACATGAACATAAATAATGGTGATAGTCTTTCCTTCAATGATTTTTAACCTTATTATTGCTACCGAAGGTGTTCTTCACCTTCGGCTTATATCCATGAGGTGAAAAATACCTCACAGAGCGTAAATATCATTTAGTAAGACCAACCATTGTTTCATTCCCAACTACGTTTGTTCCGACCAGCGAAACAAACGAGCGCCGATAAAAAATGACACTAATCCGAAAGTAGCCAGAATCAGGTAGGGCTGCAAAAGTTCTCTGAAAGTGAAGACCCTCCAAATAGCACCTTCCAAAGCAAGTATGCCCCATTTTATCGGGCTAACACTACTCAGCGACTTTAACCAATCAGGCATAAAAAACAAAGGAAGCATGCCGCCGCCGATCATGGCAAATACCAATAAAACCCCCCAACCAATGCCGCTGGCCGCTCGTTCCGTTTTACCAAGTACAGAAAGCAGCATCATCACACCCACAAAAGAGCCCGCCACAATAACCAGTCCAAGCGCAAGCTTGAAATAGGATGCGACCCGGATGCCAAAAACAAAAATGCCAATCAGCATTAAAATAATGGAGACCAAAATTGTGGTGATGAAACAGGCCAGGGCTTTACTGCCAAGAACCTGATAGCTTCTCAGCGGTGCAGTCAGCAGGCGCATAAGTGTGCCTTTATTTCTTTCCGTAACCAGCGAAACCGCAAAAGTTGTCACACAGGCGATAATGCCCCACATAATGCCCTGGGGAAAAGTGATGGCAAAAGAACTTGGCGGGCCGGTTCTCTGGCGACTGATTTTTTTCTCTTCGACCTTAAGCGGTTCAAACCCTGACCAGGTCTCATTGGATGCGGAGCTGGTTGTGTCGGCCAGATACCTGTCCAGACTTGACAAAAAATTGCTCAGGCTGGCCGATTCTCCGGTGGGATGTTCCTGTAGAGATTGTAATGATACCTCCACCTGCCTACGCATCAGATCGTGATCGCTAAATATCTTCTGCATATCCTGGGCGCCGTACTTCAACAGCAGACCTGTTAACAGGCTGGCTTCTGCCCGGTGGGAAGGATCAATGCCGATTTCCACAATCGGAGCCTCGCTGGTAAACATGTTTTTCCTGGCTTCCCCGTATCCGTTTTTTATTAAAATGTAAGCGGCCTTTCTGCCCAGACGGACATCCTCCTGTGCCTGCTCCAGACTGGCAGGTGTGATCTGCAGATCTTCGGATTGCGCCAGGGTTTCTACAAATTTTTGGGAAATATCGGTTCTATCCTGGTCAACCAGGTACACAACCAAAGCGCTTTGGTGGGAATCGGAACCATCACCGCCACCCGAAAATATAACTCCCATAAAAACAGCTATCAATACCGGGTAAAAGAAAGTAAAGAAAAAGCCGGATTTATCGCGCAGTAAAATGCGTAAATCTTTAACAGCAAGTGTCCAAATGGCCATCATGTTAGTTCCTTAATGTTCGTCCGGTTAAACTTAAAAACACGGTTTCCAGACTTGGGTTTAGAACCCGGAAGCCGAGAAGTTCGGTTTCTTTTTGTAGTTTTAAAATCTCTTCAATGGGATTTTTGGTTTCGATTGTCTGTTCACCATCGGCTTTTTCGGCGATTAGGGTACTGTTCCCGCCATGCTGCTTAATAAGAGCATCCACCGTATCAAGCGCCAGCAGTTTGCCGTGATCCATGATTCCAACCCGGTCACAAAGACGCTGCGCTTCTTCCATGTAATGCGTGGTGTAAATTACGGTGCAGCCTTCTTTTTTCAGTTGTTCGATATTTTCAAAAATGGCGTTTCTGGACTGGGGATCGACACCGACCGTGGGTTCATCCAGAATCAAATATTCGGGATTGTGAACCAGCGCCACGGCCAGATTCAGGCG
>CAZKMO010000246.1:0-3033 GCA_964554015.1 uncultured bacterium | reverse complement strand
GACAAAAGAAAAAAGACAAAATACAAAATACAAAAGGAAATGGAGTATGGGAAGATTGAGGTTGAGGTTTAGTTTATGAATATACACAATTAATTTCTGGAATAGCGGAATACTGGAATGTTGGAATAATGTAAAATATTTGTCCCATCATTCCATCATTCCATTTTTCCAATCTTCCCTTCTTTCATTTCCCCTTTTCCTTTCTCCGATACCTACCTCGAGTACGTGACTCAATCAAACAACAGTTCGGTAAACTCGTTATTTTTAAGAAAGATTTCATATTCTTTTATCCGCTGTCTATACAATTCACAGCGTACAAAAAATGTTTTTAATAACTCATCGTTAAATAAGCTTTCCTTTCTTTTCCCAATCCATTCCAGATAATTAGAATATTTCCATTCAGAAATATTATTAACTAATCCTGCCTCTTTGGGTTTATAATGAATATATTGGCAAAGAGCAATAAGATATCTTTCTTTTCTAACTCTTTTATGTTGCAAAGAGCCTTGATACACATATCCTTTTCTTGAATATTTTTTATTAAAATATTGTACATAGGAGTTGTTCAGATCATTGAATATTTGATAAACCGGTTTATCACCATTCTGTCTTAGAAGAAAATGAAAATGATTTGGCATTAGACAATAAGCAAAAACAGAAACTTGATATTTATCAATATTTGTTTTGAGGTTATTTAAAAAGTAAATATAATCCTCGTCATTTATAAAAAGCATTATATCAGCAATAGAACGATTATAAATATGAAAATATTGCTCCTTTATAAATTCTTCTTTTCTGCCTCTCATTTATTTTATTCCCTCCATTATTAAGACTGAACATCACCCTGAATATATTGTGATTGAGTTCAAGCGTTCCACCTCAGCGTTTTACCTCGAGTCCAGCGTAGTATTTCTCCTGGAATTTTGGAATATTGGAATGTTGGAATATTGTAAAAAAGACAAAAGATAAATGATGAGAAATAAAGGTTGAGATTTAGGTTAAGAAAAAGCATTTGAAAATTCTGGAATAGTGGAATAGTGTTGAATCCTTTCTCATCACTCCATTATTCCATACTTCCAATCTTCCCTACACTTTCTTTTTCAACCGAACGTATCTTCCCATGTCCCCTCTTTTATCTTTTTTTGCAGTGATTTTATTAATTGTATTAATTCATTTTCAGTTTTATAGTGAAGTTCATCTAATAAATTGTATTCTTCTTTAGTGATTTGAGTTGCTTTATAAAAACTATTTATGCAGGAATGATATTCTCCACTTGATCCCAGAGCGATATATAAAAATTTAAGATATTCTTTAATACTTTGTCTGGAATAACCTTCTGCAATATTTCTGGTTATGCTATGTGCACAATCAATACAATTTGCTGCTGTTTTTTTTAGTTCGTAAGGAAATTTTCTTAATAATTGGTTTGTAAGTACATACAGTTCAACTGCATCATTCCAAACTCGTAATTTTTTAAAACCACGATTTATATTTTTTCTCTCCATCCTTCCATTCTTCCAATCTTCCATTCTTCCCTACTTTTCCTTTTCTGTTATCCTGCCTTGTGTCTAACATCGTTACACCCCAGAAATAATGGAATACTGGAATTTTGGAATATTGTAGATTTTTTCCCCATTATTCCATTGTTCCAAAGTTCCATCATTCCAACTTCCCATCCTTCTATCTTTCTTAAATGTCTCATTTCACCTTCACCAGCCGGGACGTTGCCAGAATCCGGTGGGAGACCATAAGCCGGGCAAAGTAAATCCCGCTGGGTACGGCTCTTCCCCGGGTATCGCATCCGTTCCACCAGAGAGGAAATCGGCCGGATGAGTTTATCTGCCGGGAAAGAGCAGTCACTTCCCTGCCCAGGCAGTCGAATATTTTACAGCAGACCTTCCTTCCCTGGTCCGGTTGGGTCAGGGTAATGTATAGGGTTGTTGCCGGATTGAAGGGATTGGGAAATACGGTAATATCTGATTTCTCATAGCTTGATTCATTTTTTTTTAAGGTAATTTTTCGGGGACCGTAGATTTTCTTGTCACTGTTATGAAATAATACTTCCAGTGTGTAATAGTATAGGTTTGTCTGCTCGATATCATAGTCCTTAAAGTAATAACTGCTGGAGTTCGGCTCAACCGGGATTCGGGCTATTTTACTATAATCAATATTATCCCGGGAGCGGTACAGGTTGAACATACTGATCGGATCCGAATACTGGCAGTACCAGCTTATTTTTATGCAATTATTTTCCGCGTCTGCCCGGAAATCGGTAATGAACAGGGGCAGGGAGGTATCCAGGATGCTGTTTTTATTCCTGGGAGTTCCGTAAATATCACTGCCTCCGGCATCGTGTCCGTTGGTTATGGAATGGTTATTATCACCCCAGTTACCTGGACCGGAACCCGGGGAAGAGGGATCGATTCTTTCCATAGAGGTTTTATCCTCATTATTCCCGGCAAACCAGCCGCCGGTACAGTTCACCCGGTCAATAAGGGCGGTATGGTTTTTTAAGGATAAGTTTTCTCCACTGTTACCTAAGGATCCGGTATAAATTATATCCGCTGTAATATCCGAAATGGTGTGGTCATCGCTTCTCTCCAGCAGATAGTAACTATGGGAACTGATGGTGCCGGAGAGGGCTATTTCCGGACTGCCGTCTGCGGCCTGGATAGCCCAGCCGGAGAGATCAACTGCTGATGTGGAATAATTGTAGAGCTCAATCCATTCATCAGAAGTGGAACTTTGAGTGCCGGTCCAGCAAATTTCGTTAATAATTACCTGTGCCTGTATTTCAGATAAGCAAAATACAGGTAATACCATTAGAAGAGTGATAAATTTCAGTAATCTTTTATTATGCATATTTTCTCCTCCGGTTTGTTAGATGGGGATGGATTATCAAAAATAATTTAGGCAAAGCTGCTCTGTAATATGTCCAAAAGGACATCCTCTTCCTTTTTTTGACCCCATTTCCGTCTGGCAGCTTTGCCTGGAATTTTTGATCCTTTTTTTATCTTGCGTCCAGGATGGATA
>CAZKMO010000245.1:0-3055 GCA_964554015.1 uncultured bacterium | reverse complement strand
GGGGTATGGGATCTAATGTGATTATTACAGAAGTGGATTCTATTAAAGCTCTGGAAGCTGCCATGGATGGATTCAGAGTAATGCCCATGAAAGAAGCCGCTAAAATCGGAGATCTTTTCTGTACCTTGACTGGAGATATAAATGTGATAGGTGAAGAGCATTTTAAGGTCATGAAGCATGGTGTCTATGTAGCAAACTCAGGTCATTTTAATGTAGAGATTGATTTAAAAGCCCTTAAGAAAATGGCGAAGCAAGTAAAAAAAGGAGTAAGAAATTTTGTGGATGGATATGTTATGCCTGACGGGAGAATTATTTATCTGTTAGCGGAAGGCAGACTTATCAATTTGGCTGCAGCAGAAGGACATCCAGCCGGAGTAATGGATATGAGTTTTGCAACCCAAGCGTTAATGGCAGAATGGGTGGTTAATAATTCCGCCGATCTTAAACCAAAAGTTTACAATGTTACCAGGGAAATTGAAGAAGAGGTGGCTAAACTGAAATTAAAGTCCATGGATACAGAGATTGATGTACTTACCCAAGAACAGAAAAAATATTTGTCTTCCTGGAAGATTGGTACTTGATTTATGTGTGTATAAAATTTAATTACAGATAAATAATTATGCATATTGACAGAAATTACAAGATAAACAGGATGTATTAATCAGCATTTTTAATCTTGTAATCCAGTTAATCCTGTCAGTTTTTTTATTTCCTTAGTGTTTTTTATCAGAATTTATTCTATTTATTGAGAAGAAAATGAAAATTGTTCCTTTGGCAGCAGAATCGATGGGCTGCCGATCTATGGCTACATTTATTGAGACACCGAAAATGTCAATAATTATTGATCCGGGAGCAGGATTGGGTGAATTCCGCTTAGGGCACAAACCTCATGCCCTGGAAAAGTGGATTTTAAAAAAACATCTGGAACGAATATATCTTTATCTGGAAAAAACAGATGTCGTTATTATTTCTCATTTTCATTTTAATCACTACATTTATAATAATCCTGACATATACACCGGAAAGATCCTCTTAGTTAAAAATCCCAATAGAATGATAGGCCTAAGTCAAAGAAATCGGGCTTTTGATTTTTTAAATTTTATCAGAAATATTCCTGAGGAAATTATTTATGTTGATAATCGAATGTATAAGTTTGAAGAGATAAAATTAAAATTTTCCAAACCTGTACGTCATAGTGGTGATCCCGAGAGTGGGTATGTTCTTATGGTTTGCCTTCAGGAAAAAGAGGAAGAATTTTTATTTATACCGGATATTGAGGTGTTCACTAATGAGGTAGTAGAGTGGATAGTAAGCAAGAATAATCCCAATATAATATACACAGACGGCCCCATTACCTATTTTTATGATGATGAAGGAAGAGCTGCAATTATCAACAATTATATTGAAGCATATAAGAGGATAATTCGGCGCACCACTTTAGCGAAAATAATTATTGATCATCATATCTTTCGAGATATAAATTGGACGGAGAAAATCAATCCTTTGTTGAAATATTCCCAAAGTAAAGGCATTATAATGCAACCTGCAGCTAAGTTTCGGGGAGAAGAAATAAATTTACTTGAAGCCAGAAGAGATGAGTTATATAAATAGAATTACTGTATGAGAAATCAATATAAAAGACATGATGTATTCAGATGTAAACATGAGGCCCATCGGTATTTCAATAATAAGGTTTCAGTATATTATGTAATGTATGAGAAACAATGCTTTCCGGAGGGATGTATTAATACTATCTGGCATTGTATTCTTAAAGAAAAAGGGAAAAAGTGCATTAAGGGATATAATTATATTGGTAGGGAGTGTAAGGGATGTACTTATTATAAGGATGAAAAGGTGCATCTACAGCCGGAGCTTCTTCTTAACCAGGATGAATACAACACCTTTTTAAGTGATCTGGAAGATTTTGAGGACTGGTTAGATTCTCTAAAAAACAAGAAACTTAATTTAAGAGGGAAAATTATCTCCGTAAAACCATGGTTTGAAGAAAATATTTTAGAAGACCGGAAACTGAGAAAATTACGGGGATATCTTCTGGTACTCCAAAATAATTTTATCGGACTTACTTCTTATGAGGATGTACTTTATGTACGAATTTCCGAAAAGTTAATGAAAGAGTATGGTTTTGCTCCTCCCATGGTCCTAGAGTATAGGGGAGAAATAAAGGTTGACAGAGGAAGGTTGGTAATTAATAGACCCTATTCCATAGAGGTCATAGAGGGTACAACTCAAGAAGTCTGGAACAGGGATAAAGCTTTGGTGGCAGTCCGTACTGCTACCAAATTTATAAAACAGGTAGATAAATGTCTGGAATGCCCCTGGGGATGTTTGGTAGATGTCAGAGATCACCGAGTAAAGAAGAAAAATTTTTATAGAAACTTGTTCTGTTTAAAAGCCATATCTGATTGGCATGAATGTTATATTAGATCATGGGAATCATTGAAAAAATAATTTTTCCCCCTGAATATTTTATTACATTTGCTCTTGGAGTAGTCATTTTAATCATCTGATATTATTTCAAAATGATCATTTTTTTAGTAGCGATAAAATCTTCAGTATATATACTATAGAAATAAATTCCGGAACTTAATTGGGTGCCATCTATTCGAATAAGGTGATTTCCTCTCTGATAATAACTGTCAACCCTGGTCTTAATTTCCCTCCCCTTAAGATTATATATTTTTATTTTAACCGGCGATGGGTTATTGAGTTTGAAGCGGATAAAAGTTTGAGTATTAAAAGGATTAGGAAAGTTTTGTACTCCTAAGAAATCGTTCGAATGTTTCTCACTGCTTTTTACCTTTGTATTTTCAGTGATTTTCCAGATATGTACCAGAGGTTTGTCATTATCAGCTCTTCTTTCCATGATAAACAAATGATTTCTTTTTCTATCATACCCGACCGATGAAACCCGGGATAACTGTTGAAGGGAATCTAGACTGAATAAATAAGAATCAATATTCAGGGAATCATAAGGCTGAGGATACCAGGAAGGGCGAATTCCCTGAGCAACTTGAATTAGCTCACCTGGATCAAA
>CAZKMO010000244.1:0-3063 GCA_964554015.1 uncultured bacterium | reverse complement strand
CCGGCCACCCTGAAGGTGGTAGAATTTGTGATTAGGGAATTAAAAGCAGGAGAACAGCCTTTTCAGGGACATTTTATGACTTCCCTGAAAGGGCAATACCGAATGGTGGAAAAAGAGTTTCCTGCCGGAACCCTTGTGGTTACCACTGCCCAGCGGCTGGGGAATCTGGTAGTCTATCTGCTAGAAGCGGAAAGTGATGACGGACTGGCAGTGTGGAATTTTTTTGACCGCTATCTGACCCGGCAGTGGGGGAGAGGTTTTGGCTATTATCCGGTGTATAAGCTTTATCACCCTGAAAATCTTGTTACCCAAACCATAGAAAGGTAGCTTATGCTGGAAGAAAAATATGGAGAAATAATTGCTCTGCTAACGGCAGTATGCTGGTCTTTTACGGCTATGTCTTTTGAAGCAGCCGGAAAAAAGGTTGGTTCTCTTTCGGTTAATCTTATCCGTTTACTTATGGCGGTTTTTCTTTTTATGGGGTATAATTGGATTGTGAGAGGATTTCCCTTTCCCTCGGATGCAAGCGTGCATAACTGGACCTGGCTTTTGCTTTCCGGCTTTATCGGGTTCTGTCTGGGTGACCTTTGCCTGTTTCAGGCCTTTGTAGTGATCGGAGCCCGCATGTCCATGCTGATTATGTCACTGGTTCCTCCCATCACTGCGGTTTTGGGCTGGATGGTCATGGGGGAAACCTTGACCGGATTAGGTTTTCTGGGCATGTTTCTGACCATAATCGGAGTGGCACTGGTAGTACTGGAAAGAAATCCGGATAAGCGCATATCCAATTTTAAGCATCCGGTAACCGGAGTGCTCCTGGGCTTAGGAGGAGCAATTGGTCAGGCGATTGGACTGGTATTAAGTAAATATGGCATGGGCAGTTATAATGCCTTTGCCGCCACCCAGATTCGTATCTTCGCCGGGATTTTTGGATTTTTTCTTATATTTACTTTAATGAAAAGATGGAAAAAGTTTTTTATCACTTTCACACATAAAAGAGCCATGAGTCTGATTTCCCTGGGAGCAGTTTTTGGACCTTTTCTGGGAGTGGCTTTTTCCCTGCTGGCTATCCAGCATACCGAAACCGGAATAGCTTCCACTATCATGGCCCTGGTTCCGGTGCTCATAATACCTTTGGCAATTTTATTCTTTAAAGAAAAAGTTACCACCAGGGAAATATTGGGAGCAGTGGTGGCAGTGGTCGGAGTGGGAGTTTTGTTTTTATAGGAAATCGGGGATTTTATTATGCTATTGAGGGTTTTAGGGTAAAATAGACGGGATTCGGGATCGGAGTCGAAATCGGAAAAATAAAAATTTATCTATTAATATAGGAGGATGTCGATACCGATAGCGATACCGATTCCGACACCGAATGTGAAAAATCAACATTCATTTTATTAAAGTTATCCAGATTAAAAGTTTTTGTTCCGACTTACGTATAAAAAGGAGGTAATCCATGATTAGTAAAATTATTCTATTTAATATCATTTTTATACTGCTTCTTTCCTCTTCATTAATTGCAAAAGAAAAATTTGAGAAAGATACCATAGCAACTTCTTTAGGAGACCTGGTTATCACCTTTATCGGTCACGGCACCCTTATGTTTGAATGTCAGGATAAAATTATTCATGTTGATCCTGTATCCCGGGAGGCTGATTATACAACCCTGCCCCAGGCTGATCTGGTACTCATTACCCATGAACACGGTGATCATCTTGATCTGGAAGTATTGAAACAAATCAGCAACCAGGATACTAAAGTGATTATCACGGAAAACTGTCAGAAACGGGGTGCTGAAGGCATGGTAATGCATAATGGGGATACCACAAAGATCTGCGGACTTACCATTGCAGCTGTTCCGGCCTATAATTTTGTTCATAAACGGAGCAACGGAGAGCCCTATCATCCCCAAGGAAGCGGAAACGGGTATGTGGTGGATTTTGGGGATACCAGAGTGTATATTGCCGGAGATACAGAGAATATTCCGGAAATGGGAAATTTGAAGAACATTGCTATTGCCTTCCTGCCCATGAATCTGCCCTATACCATGAGTCCGGAGATGGCAGCAGATGCAGCCAGAAAATTTCATCCTCACATTCTCTATCCCTATCATTTCGCAAATACTAATACCGATGAACTGGTTGAATTATTAAAAAATACCCCAGAAATTGAAGTTCGCATCAGGGATATGCAGTAGCTTTTATCGGATATAGATGAGTGCTTCCGAGAAACAGCAGTGGACCTTAAACGAGGTTCTGAACCGGGCCTTTTCATTTTTAAAATCAAAGCAGGTGGAAAATCCTCGATTGAATGCAGAACATCTTTTAGCTCATGCCTTGGGGAAATCCCGCCTGGACCTGTATCTGGATTTTAAGAAACCCTTAACTGAACCGGAAAGAGACAGATACAAAAAATTATTGTACCGTAGAGCCGAGCATGAACCTCTTCAATACATTATGCAAGAAACAGAGTTTATGTCCTTGCCCTTTTATGTAAATCCGGAGGTACTTATTCCCCGTCCTGAAACCGAGATGCTGGCAGAACAGGTGATTAACTGGAGTAAGGATAATAAAGTAACCAGCATACTTGATATTGGATGCGGAAGCGGTGCCCTTGCGGTCAGCTTGGCAAAATATATTGAAGAGGCAAACCTTACTGCCGTGGATATATCCGAGAATATTTTAGCTGTTGCCCAAGAGAATGCGGAGAAGAACAGCGTATCTGAAAAGATTGATTTTATGTGCCTGGATGTGAAAAAAGATGATTTTGTCGATAAGATGGGAAAAAAGTTCAATATAGTTGTTTCTAATCCACCCTATATATCCAAGGAGGAATGGAAAACATTACCCCAGGAAGTACAGAATTATGAACCCAGAATCTCATTATGTGATGAAGCAGACGGCCTTTCCTTTTTCCGTTCAATCAGCAGAATAGCCTTATCCTTGCTGCCTTCGGGAGGTGCTTTGTTTTTTGAAGTGGGGTATGCTCAAAGCAGTAAAGTGGAAGCAATCCTACGTAAACAAGGGTATAAAGATATCCGTAAAATCAAGGATTTGAATCAGA
>CAZKMO010000243.1:0-3069 GCA_964554015.1 uncultured bacterium | reverse complement strand
CCCTTTAACCAATTTTTATTATCCTCTGTTTGTGCTAATCTGGATATATCACGAATACTTCCCTGGAAAATCGAATCCGGATACGCATCTAAAGTTACTGTACAGGGCATTCCAATTTTAATTTTTTCCCGGTCTATCTCACTAATAAAAAAACTTGTCTGCATTTTGGATAGATCGGGTATTTGCATTAAGGGCCATCCCGGTCGTGTTTCTAATCCCTCCCGGGGACGCTCACCTTCTATATCCATATAAACCACTATTCCTTTACTGGGACTATGCAACTTAAACCTTTCAATTCTATCATCAATAGATTTTAAATTATTTTGCGCTTGGTTAACCTTTATTTGGGTTTGTAATAACTGACTTTTATTAATGATCTTTTGAGATTCAAGTTCTGTTTTTGCACTTTCCAGATTATTTTCAGCTTCTTTTAATTGAATTTTAGCTTCCTGTTTTTTTGCTTCCGATTCAAACTGCATCATTTTTATCTGTAACTCTGCCTGCTCTAAGGAATATTCATTCATTTTGACCATATTCTCAAGTTCTGAAATGGTAAGTGACTGCTGTGATTTAAGTTTTTCCAGATCAGCTCTAAGGGTCTCGATCGTCTCTTCAGCTAAATCTCTTTCTTCTTTTAAATCCCTGTCATCAAATTCAACTAATATACTCCCCTTTTCCACCAAGCTCCCTTCTGGTTCCAAATAGGTTATTTGCAGATTTGTGCCCCACATAAAGGGAGCAGAAATTACTGCCCGGGAATAAGCTTCAATTTCTCCCGAAGCTACCAAATCTTTTATAAATTCACCTTTTTGTACTGTGGTGAACCTGTTTACATTTCCTTCCTGGTTACAAACGATGATTAGAGAAAAAAATAAAATTATTAGGGAGAATATAATCAATAGAACCCGTTTTGACCACTGTAATCCTATTAATGATGGCAAGGGTGTTTTTTGGAGTAATTCATTAATGGTATTATCTATTTTCAAAAAATTCTCATTCATCCTTATTATACATTTTATACTTATACTCAAAACTCCTGATTTTGTTCTTTAAATTCCCTGATAACAATGCCATATTTAAATATTTTTATTATGACGAATCATTCTACCATAAAGTTTTAATGCCGATTAATAGATTTACGGTTATTTTTCCCCAATCTTGGTAAAAATAAAAAACCAATACAGGTTGGTATTAAAACGTTTATGGTAAATAAAAGGATGGAGCTGTTAAAAGCAGTTACTTTTTGGATGCCAAATTTTACAAAAAAATAAACAGCGGCCCCTTCCCTAATTCCCAGATCAGCAAAGGATACGGGAAGTAAGGTTTTAGTAAAAATAGTGGCTATGGCAGAAGATACTGCCGTAGAAAAATGCATTCTCTGAAAGGCTAAAGCCAGAAAGCAAAACTGGAGGATATATATTCCATACATTAAAAAAGACAGAAATAAAAATAATCTAGCTTCCTTGTTCTTAAAATTATCCATACAGGTCATAAATCTTTTAAAATTATCTCTATAGGGAAATATAAGTGATATATTATAAAGAATTTTCCTAATTCCGGAAGGGTATAAACTTATTATTAATCCCAAGCCGGTTATTATAAGAGATATAGTCAATAATGGGTATAAAATCAGAGTACGATAATTAAATTGATAGTAAATAATAAAAGTCAATCCCCAAATACCACCTACCAGAATAGTAATGAAGGAATAAAACTTATCCAAAAAAACCATTCCTGCAGCTTGCAAACGATCAATATCCCATAGGAATAAAGGTCTGCCTACTTCCCCTAATCTCCCAGGAGTAATAAAACCTACTACCATACCACCCATAAGGGATACAAAAGAATCTTTATAATAGATAGTAGGTTTTATAAGTTTTAAAAGATAGTGCCATCGCTGCCATTGTAAAAGTAGATTCGGAATAAATAAAAGTAAGGCTAGAATAATAAATCCTGGCCTGAGGGGATTGACTAGGGCATTATAAATATCCAGAAAATTAACTTTTTTAATTACAAAATATAAAACGCTTAATGCGATTACTATTTTCAGAATAAGGAACAGCCACTTTCTATTCATAAAAACTCGCTATAAAAAATTATATATTTGTAATTGAATTTAAATTGTCTTTTTCCATTCCATTATCCTGCTGGCTAACTTTTCACCTGTAAAACCAAACTTTTCCGCTATTTCCCCACCCGGAGCCGAGGCGCCGAAATGATCAATTCCGTAAAATAAAAAGGGATTTTTGATTACAAACTGCCATACCGGAGGAAGTCCGGCTTCCACCATCACAATGGGTATGTCTTTTTCAGGAATAATCGATGATCGGTAAGATGGAGATTGTTTTATAAAAAGGTTCAAACTGGGCAGGGAAACTACCCGGACATTCATATTTTTTTCACTTAATAGCTGTTTTGCTTTAAGCGCTACCGGAACTTCTGAACCACTGGCCATTATAACCAAGTCTAAAGCACTATCACTGTTTTCTTCAGAAACTATATAGGCCCCCTTTTTTATATTATCAATATTGTGATCCTTCTTTTCAAATTTATCAATCTTCTGCCGGGTGAGGCACATAGCAGTTGGTCCCTTTTTATTGCTCAAGGCATGCATCCAGGCTGCAAGACATTCCTCCCCATCCGCTGGCCGAAATACAGTGAGATTGGGTATGGATCGTAAAATTGATACTTGTTCCACGGGCTGATGAGTTGGCCCATCCTCTCCTACAAAAACACTGTCATGAGTAAAAATAAATATAACCTGAATCCCCATTAAGGCAGCCAGACGCAGGGAAGGATGCATATAATCTGAGAAGACCAGAAAAGTGGAGCCAAAAGGTACAAATCCGCCATAAAGTGCCATACCATTTAAGATACTGCCCATGGCATGTTCACGTATACCAAAATGGATATTTCTGCCTGTAAAGGTAGCGGGTCCGATGCTGCCTTCTTCATTGAGATGTGCTTTAATGGAAGCCTCTAAATCCGCTGATCCTCCATATACCCAGGGCAACATATCCCCGATTTTATTTACCAGTTTGCTATTTATTTTTCTGGTTGCATCTGCTT
>CAZKMO010000242.1:0-3171 GCA_964554015.1 uncultured bacterium | reverse complement strand
GAAATCCTCAAGGTGAGGGATGGTATAATCAGGATTCCACTGCTGTTTTTCAAGTGGATAGATATCACTCCCAGGATGGAACCCGGTTTAAATTTCTCTGGTGGCTGGATGATGCCCAGGGGGATACATCCGTAGTAGATTCATTACTAATGGATTCTCCCAGATCAGTGAGTGCCCTATGGCAGACCCAGCATTATCTTACGGTCGATAATTCCGGAAAGGGAACTCCTCAGGGTCAAGGGTGGTATGATGAGGGTGAGGAAGCTGAGTTTTCCCTAACTCCCTCTATTATTACCATGAAGGATGATTCCCAGTATGTCTTCAAGGGATGGAAAGGGGAAGGAACAGGATCTTACAGTGGTGAAAATCTTAGCGGGATCATAACCATTAATAATCCCATTACGGAAACCGCTGATTGGGAATTGCAATATAAGATAAACACTTCAGTTGTTCCTGCCTGGAGTGGAACCATACAATTAAATACAGAAAATGAATGGTGTGCCCAAGGAAATAAAGTCACGCTTACTGCCCTGCCAGCCAGTGGTAGTGAGTATTTATTTTCCTACTGGAGTGGTGATCTCAGTGGAAATACTAATCCGGTCATGATTACGGTTAAGCAGCCTAAAGATATTTATGCTCATTTTATTTTAAGAGAAACAACTACTATCACTACAGAACCGGAAGGTATTCCCATTACCGTGGATGATACCACCTATGTGTCACCTAAACAGTTCAAATGGATTTCCGGAACAATTCATTACCTAAGTACTCCGGAATCATTTGATCCCTTATCTGGAGTAAAATATATTTATCATAACTGGAATAATGAAGGAAAGAGAATCCAGCAAATAGAGGCAGGAGTGATTAAGGTATACAAGGCATTTTTCCTGACCCAATATTACCTCTCAACAGCGGTTAATCCTTCCCAAGGAGGTGAGATAAATCCGAAATCAAACTGGTTTGATAAGGATTCAATTATCACAGTACAAGTTACGCCGACCCAAGGTTTTGAATTCCATACCTGGATTGGTGATTTAACCAGCAGTCAGAATCCTGACCAGATAGTTATGAGTTCACCTAAAGAATTAACCGCGCAGATGGAAAAGACCACAGGAGTGGGGAAAACCGGTGAACTACCCAACAGTTTCCAGTTAGCTCAGAATCAGCCGAATCCTTTTAATCCTGAAACCATGATCGAGTTTGCTGTTCCCAGAAGTTGTACCGTGGAATTATCAGTATATAATTATAGGGGACAGCATATCAAAACCTTATTAAAAGAGGAAAAATTGAGAGGAATATATCGGGTAATTTGGGATGGCACTAATGAACTGGGGCATACTGTCAGCAGCGGAATTTATTTTTATATGTTAAAGACCGGGGCTGTTTTAAAATTAAAGAAATGTATATTGATACGTTAATAGATTTGGATTATGCTATAAAATAATATCATAATAAGAAATAAATATGCGACCCTATCTGATACAACATTTTTTAGAAGAATCAGGTGAGAAATTTCCTGATAAGGTTTGTCTGGAAGAAGCAGATAATAAGATAACCTATGAACAGACTGTTCAGAATTCCCGCAAAATTGCAGGAATGCTTTGTTCTCTGGGAGTGAAACCAGGTGATCATATTGGTATATTCATGGATCGCTCCCTTGATCAGGTTATTTCTCTATTGGGAGTATTTTATGCCGGTGCGGTATTGGTTATTTTAAATCCGATTTTAAGGGAGCAGCAGATATCGCATATTATTAGGGATGCTGAGATTGCAACCATAATTACCAATCAAGACAAAATGAAGAAGAATCTTTCCGTATTTATAAATGCGGGAGTGAAAAAAGCAGTGATTTTTTATGGACAGGATCAACCTGCCTTTCAGGAAACAGTTTTATTTGATGGTGATTTTAAAGCTCTGCCGGAGTTAAAAAGAGACTGCCCCCGTATAACAGATGATACCTCTCACATAATTTATACCTCAGGTTCCACGGGCCTGCCTAAAGGGATTGTCATTTCTCACCGGAATACCATTGACGGAGGAAAAATCGTCAGTCAGTACACCGAATTACACTCAGATGATCGCATGCTTGGCGCCCTCCCTTTTAATTTTGATTATGGATTTAATCAGTTAATCAATACTCTGTATAAAGGAGCAACTATATACCTGCATAGATTTTTTCTGCCCAACGACCTTTTACAGGTTTTGGAAAAGAAACAGATAACTGTGTTTGCCGGTATGACTCCCATATGGTCTAAAATATTTAATCCCAAATTAACCGATTTATCCAAAAAGTATGATTTTTCCAGAATCAGGGTGGTTACCAATACCGGGGGTAAGGTGCCTGTATCCACGGTACAGAAGTTAAGACAATTATTTCCCCAGGCCAAGGTATATTTAATGTATGGACTTACCGAAGCTTTCCGATCTACCTATCTTGATCCTGATCAGATTGATAACAGACCTCACTCTATAGGAAAAGCAATTCCCAATGTGCAGATAATGGTAATTAATAAGCAAGGTAAAGAATGCGGCCCTGAGGAAGAGGGAGAACTGGTTCACAGGGGGGCGTTGATTTCCAAGGGATACTGGAATAATCCTGAAAAGACAAAGCAAGTATTCAGACCCAATCCCTTACTTTCTGAAAATAATACTCATTTGGAGACTGTGGTTTTCTCGGGTGACATTGTCAAAAAAGATAAGGAAGGATTTCTATATTATGTGGGGCGTAAAGATAATATGATAAAGACAAAAGGATACCGGGTAAGTCCCAGTGAAGTGGAAGAACTTTTATATAATTTTACGGGAGTGGCAGAATGTGTGGTTACCGGTTATGAGGAAAATGATACTATCAAACTTAGAGCAATTATACAGTTGAAAGATGCTGACTGGTCTTCTGAGAAGGTACTGATGAAGTGTAAGCAGGAATTTCCCTTTTACCTGGTCCCGGATGATATTGTGATAAGAGACTCATTTCCCCTTACTTCCAATGGAAAAATAGACCGTAAAAGAGTCATTCAGGAGTACAGCCATGGGTAAAAATTCTATACAAATACCCTTCCACGGTATAGATCTTCACCGGATCGCTCAAGATTGGGGAACTCCATGTTACCTATATGATATGCGGTTTGTGTTGCATCGTGTTCGGTCTTTAAAAGATAATTTGGGTGAAGC
>CAZKMO010000241.1:0-3289 GCA_964554015.1 uncultured bacterium | reverse complement strand
TTCCTGGATGTAGAAAAATTACCAGATCCCTCTTATGAATTACGGGTGGAAGCCAGAGTGCGGGTCAGTGAGGCTCCCCGCCGGCTTAATTTCATGGTCAACACCCAGCGAACCATAGACTTCCATAAACAGTTAATGGAATATGATATCCCCGACACCTCCCACTGGCATATTATCAGCATGACCACCAGGGATTTCGATGCGGTTCCGGGTGATACGGTGTATGTACAGCTGGGTGTAACTGACTGGGGACTGGATACATATCATGTTGATCTGGATTATTACCGGGCTGAGGTGGTTAACGTGGATCTTGCCGGACCGGATAAGGGGGAACCGCTCCCCTATCATCCCCCTGTTCCGGATATAAACACCTTTTCACATCATCTTCCCGTTACCAATGATGCTTTGCTTAACTCTGATTTTCCGGATGTAAACTTTAATGACTGGCAGGTGAAGGATTCAATGGGATATGCCCGGATATTAACAGTGGATAGAAATCATTGGGTAATTCTGCGCTGGGATTTAGAAAAATTCAGGAACACAACCATCAAGGGATCCGGAGTATTGGAATTAACCACCTACTCTGTGCAAAAAGGAGGTAACTATGTTGAAACCTACGGAGAAGATCTGGGTATGGAGTTTGGTAAGATTCGGGTTATCGAAATCCTGGGAGGAGATCCTGAATGGGATCAGAAGAATGTGACCTATACCAATTTTATTCAGGGTAATAAGTTAGCAGATGTTTTTAACAACCAGATGATTTTCGATCTGGAGCCCTCGAATGAACCGGGAAGTAAAAACTATATTACCATATCCAGGCCGGTTTTACAGCGACTACTGGAGGGTAAAACCAAAGGTCTGCTGATTCGTCCCTTGGGTGCACTCAACACTTCTTTTTATGCTTCGGAAGATTCAAGCGGCAACCGGGGGCCAAAACTGCATTTTAATAGTAAACCATAAAAGAACCTATCATTAGAACGGATAAAACGGAGAGCTCAGCCCTACAAAATAATCCGATCACAAATACACAACTTGGGTGGGAATATAAATATTCTTACCTCTCCCCCACTTGGTCATTCCCGCATTCTTTAAGCGGGAATCCAGGGGTAAAGGTTGAAGGGTGGATCCCCGATTGACTTGTCCCTGCCTGTATCTGGCAGGGAAACATTCGGGGATGACAGGGAGAAGGTTTTTATCGTTCTGAGATTTATTTTAAAAAAAGGAGGGCTCTGCTCTCAGAATATTCCTTTTCAGGGATGAACCCTAGAATGATAAAAAGATAAAGCCAATTTAAATACATTCCTACCAAAGGTTAGGAACAAAAAAAAGATAAACACTAAAAAAGAACATTGGAGTTTCCTTGAATAAAGCAAATGAATATCGAACCCGATTGCGCCTGTTCAAGAATTGGGATTCGTATTTACTAAAGAATTCCGGATTACCGGGACCGCAAGGTAATATTGAGCTAGCTCAAGTGGTTGCAGACGAAGGCAATCTGCAGCTCTTTCAGAGATACATTACTTACACGGCCGATAAAGCGCCCGTAAATTCGCCTTACGAATTTCTTGCCTTCTGTGGGGTTGTCGGCCTGGGACGCTTGCTTGCCCGAGGCAAGCTTGAACACTTGAATATATTGCGCCCACATGCATCCGATCCCCGCTGGCGTGTTCGGGAAGCGGTTGCTATGGCACTACAACGGTTTGGTGATGCCGATATGAAAGGATTAATAGAGGAAATGCAAAACTGGAGTCAAGGAACACTGCTGGAGCAAAGAGCAGCTGCGGCAGGATTATGTGAACCCCGTTTGTTAAACCATGCCGAGCATGCCAGAGAAGTCTTGCAGATTTTGGATAGAATAACCACTTCTCTCGAAGGAATAGATAATCGCCGGGACCAGGACTTCTTGACACTGCGAAAAGGGCTTGGCTATTGCTGGAGTGTGGCCGTGGTTGCCCTCCCTGAAGAGGGAAAAAAATTAATGGAGAAGTGGCTGATCAAGTCAGATAAAGATATACAATGGATTATGAAAACCAACCTGAAAAAAGCACGTCTGGCTCGCATAGATTCTGAGTGGGTTAATAAATGGCTTATCAGAATAAATCAAAAGATATGATTAATAGTCCCCCCCCAGTACAACTTGGGAGGGAGTTCACGTTAATGATTTTCTAACCTACCATTCCTCCCATCTTAAAGCAGGAATTTTGGGAAGTGGTTGCAAGGTGGATCCCCAAAACCAGTAAAGTGTTTGATTTGCTTTTAATCTTAGAAAAAAAATGAAAAACAATAAAACTAAAAGAATATATCTCCGACCCATAGCCCCGCAAGATGCCCCAGCACTATTTACCTATAGAGCTGATCCCAAAATTTATAAATATCAAACTTGGCAGCCTCATACCATGGAGGATGTACATGAGTTTATTGCTCATAGAATAGTCAATAAACCCGATATCCCGGGTACCTGGTATCAGCAGGTAATCTGCAAAATTGAAAATGATGAAATCATTGGAGATTGCGGACTGCATTTTCTTAAAGAAATGCCCACTCAGGTGGAAATAGGAATTACCATTAAGCAAACATACCAAAAACGTGGATATGCCCGCGAGACCTTGGAATTGATATTTACCTATACCTTTGAAAAACTAAAAAAGCATAGAATCATCGCCTTGGTTGACCCCGGAAATATCTCATCAATTCGATTATTGGAGCATATGAAAATGAGGAGGGAAGTGTATAATAACAGGCATGTCGGGAACAAGAGTCAAAAGTCAGATGATATTACCTATGTGATATCCGCTAAAGAATGGAAACAGAAAAAAAATGGATAAACTTTCCCTAATCTCTATAATTAGCTTTATCGGTACCATTATATTTGCCTATCTCTGGTACCGGACATCTCCGGATAAAGAATATGAAACCGTGGAGATGGAAAGGGTTTCCTTGAAACGGTTCTTTCTGGTTATGGCAGTGGTCTGTTTTGGTTTCTTCCTGGCCTCCCTTTTTGTGTGGAAATAAAATCGATTGATCTGTAGTTCTCCTAAGGGATATATAAAAAAAGACTTTGCCCACCAAAATAAACCAGCCACGGATGCACACAGATTTGGTACAGAATAAAATATTTATTATCCTCCTCCGACCCAAGTTGCACTTGGATCGGAAATAATATAAAAAAAGCTTCGTTTTAATAACTCCCTTCCAAGTACAACTTGGGAGGGAGTTGATCGCCCTGGATTTCCCAGAGCCTGTCTAAGAACTTATCGTAAACAAAGCACAGACAATTCGTTCTTTGACA
>CAZKMO010000240.1:0-3299 GCA_964554015.1 uncultured bacterium | reverse complement strand
TGCAGTATACAGATTGCAGTATACAGTTTACAGTGTATAGAAACACAACCAGTCACAAAAAATATTTTTACTGTAAACTACAAACTGTAAACTGATAACTATTAATAGTAGCGCGTACGGGAGTCGAACCCGTGCTACCGGCGTGAGAGGCCGGCGTCCTAGACCACTAGACGAATGCGCCATTTAAAAAGCGTACGCCCGGAGGGATTCGAACCCCCAACCCTCTGATCCGAAGTCAGATGCTCTATCCAGTTGAGCTACGGGCGCAAAGCCTGCTGGGGAGCAGGGATTCGAACCCCAATTATACGGTCCAGAGCCGCATGTCCTGCCATTGGACGACTCCCCATTAACAATCAGAGGTTTCAAATATAGAAAATTTATTTTTAAATGTCAATGATTTGATTAAAAATCTTAACTTTAATCGTACCTCAAAACGGCTAACCGCAGTCCTTGACTGCGGTTATTGTAAGACGTCCTTTTATAATATGAAATCGCTATTCGGTATCGGAATCGGTTTCGCTATCGAAATTGAATAATGAATGCTAAGATTCATACTATCGAAATCGAATATTGAATACCAAAAGATTCATAAGGTTGGGTTTCGCTTCGCTCAACCCAATCTACAAACTCTTTAGATGATGAATCTCTGACTCAAATGAGTCTGCTTTAAAAATGATCATTAAAAAAAGTAAAACACACCCCATACATATCAACACGTCTGCCAGATTAAACAAATAAGGCCAGTCCACCATATCTCTGAAATGAATATGTATAAAGTCCACAACCCAGCCCTGTAATATTCTATTTATAAAATTACCAAAAGCTCCTGAGAGGATCAGAAAGAAGGGGAAAAGATGAAAAAATGATAATGTACGACAAAACCAGATTATGACCATAAATAATAGTATAGTGATGAGATTCAAAATTACTGACAATATTCGTGTCCCTGCTGATTCTTTACTGTCTAATAAGCCAAATATCATTCCCTTGTTTTCAGTATATTTAAATTCCAAATATCCTTTTAGTATGGTAATTTCTGAAGTCTGCTGCAGCCTTTCCTTTATTAACCGCTTAGTATGCAAATCAGCACTGCAGCCGGTACATAAAACAAAAAATAATAATATAAATTTGATATACTGCTTAATCACGTTCTGTATCCTGAATGTACTGGATAATGTTGGGTTTCGCTCAGTTCAACCCAACCTACTAACCTACTGAATGCTTCCATCCAATTTTAAAGATTCAAACCTTACCTCGTTGTCCAAAAACAAGGGGATTACCAATTCCTGTTTAGCTTTATTAAAGTAAATATCCGCCGGTCCGTGAAGACCATCTATAACAACTACAGGTTTATTCTTAAACTGATTATCGAATTTATAAATTTTTCCTTCTCTGGGATAGCCTTCCGAAAAGCTTCCCGCTTCCCAGGATGACATATAAAAATTGCCCTGTTCATCCAGCGTAATTCCATCCAGATTATTAATATCCGTTTTTAAAATAGGGGAAAGCTCCAAATCATCAAGCGGTATTGCATCAATACCTGCTTTTTCTCTGAAATGACAAATGATCAGCCGGTTATTGGCTTTATCAAAAATAATGCCATTGGGACCGCCCTGTTCCGGCCTTACCAAGAGAGCATAGGTTTGCCGGGAAATGTCGATTTTATACACCGCCTTGTCATTGCTGTCAGTGACATATAAAAATCCTGCCTCATCAGCGGTGATATCATTTAAAAACACCGCTTCCTCAATTTGAATGGTAAAGGTTTCAGTCGTATCCGAAAGGTTAAAACCCTTGACCATTTTGAAATTGGTTACCACATATAAGGTGTTATCCTTTATGATCATTCCCAGAGATCTGGATAATCCCTTTTTAAAATATGATTTCTTTCCAGCCGAATCAATCTGGATTATATTTCCATCCCCGTAGTTGGAAATAAAGTAGCGCTTGCTTAAAGGATCATAGGCAGCACTCTCCGGAGACTGAAATTCCTGTGCTTTGATAGGGTTGTAAAGTAACAGAAAAACAAATAGTAAAAGGGTGCTTTTCATGGTCTTATCCTCCTTAATTATTAATATTTAATAATAAAAAAATATAAACATAATGTCAAGTTAAATTTTTTCTCTAACGTTTATATGTACCCGGCACTTCTGAAGTGCCGGGTACATTTGCTAAACAGACACTAAAGTTCATAATTGCAATACTTGCTACTTGATAACCAAACCGGCAGTCAGGGACTGCCTCTAGCCGGGGAGGGGACAAACAACCCCCCTAAAACGGTTAACCGTAGTCCTTGACTGCGGTCTAAACTTTCACTACCTTATCTCTAAATAAAAACTAAAAATCGTGGGAGGAATATGAAAACCAACACTATTATTATGGCCGTAATTTTTGTTATCCTTTTTGGGGTGGCATGGTATTCCAAAGGCTTGGGTGCAGCCGGAGAAGGACTGAAGCAGGGAGGAATAATGCTTAAAAAAACCTGGCTGCTGCTGCTTATAGCCTTCGGAGTTGCCGGATTTATTCAGATACTGGTGCCCAAAGAACTGGTCTCTGAATATCTGGGAACATCCGCCGGATACAAAGGCATTCTCCTTGCCTGGCTGATCGGCGGAATTATGCCCGGTGCACCGTATGTGATCCTGCCTTTAAGTGCATCCCTATTGGCCCTGGGGGCCGGGATCGGACCTATTGTAACCATGGTGCTGGCCTCCTCCCTGATCGGAGTAACCAGAATTCCCTATGAAATTGCCTTTGTGGGATGGCAGTTTTCCCTGATCCGGGTCCTGGGCGGATTCCTGCTTCCTCCTCTGGCCGGAACTATTGTGACAGCAGTGAATAAATTACTGAAGATGTATCCGTTGTAAAAATAAAATCCTGACAGGGTTAATAAACTCAGATTCCACCTCAAACGGCTAACCGCAGTCCTTGACTGCGGTCCTGTCAAAAACCAATCACCAGAGTAATTGATTGTAAATACAACCGGCGGTCGGGGACCGCCTCTATCCAATTGAAGATGCATATAAAATACATATGAGTCTGGTTATAATCCTAATTAACGAAATTTTTTTGTTAAATCCATAAATTTTTACTAAATTTATACTAAATAATAATTAAACAAACCTAACAACGGAAGTGAACACTCTCATTTAAAGGAAAATTAAAAAACCACTTAGTTGGCTAATCTCGATCTCTAACTACATTCCCTTCTTCCTGAAAACCCAACCGGCAGTCAAGGACTGCCGCTAACCAACTGAGGGAAGAAGATTAAAATAAATATATATAAATAATTATTAACA
>CAZKMO010000239.1:0-3404 GCA_964554015.1 uncultured bacterium | reverse complement strand
TTCTTATTATAGAAGCCCTTCCCATGGCTCTGGGTCTATATCTTCTCATAGTCGGACCTTCATTAACCCATATAGATTTAACTACTAAATTTTCCGGTTCTACATTGGGAGCATTTTCGGTATTCATGAAGTTGGAAACAGCTGAATAAAGTAATTTCCCTATAGGCTTAGAAGCTTTCTTATGAGTAAAATGGAGATAATTCAAGGCTTCCTCCACCCTCTTACCTCTTATCATATCTGCTACCAATCGAGCTTTTTGAGGTGCTATACGAATATATCGTGCATGTGCTTTTGCTTCCATCTTAATAATCTCTCTTACTTATTTTAATCTTTTACTTTCTTCTTTTTTCCCACCATGGGCTCTAAAGATCTTACTGGGTGAAAACTCACCGAGTTTATGTCCTACCATATTCTCCGTAATATAAACTGGAATAAATTTATTACCATTATGTACTGCAATTGTATGACCCACAAATTCTGGTGGAATAGTAGAATTTCTCGCCCAGGTTTTAATAACCTTTTTCTCGTTAGATTTATTTAATTCTTCAATTCTTTTAAATAATTTTTCATCAATATAAGGACCTTTTTTAACTGAACGGGGCATTCACATAACCTCTACTTTCTTCTTTTTATGATAAATTTATTTGATTGCTTTTTCTTGGGACGGGTTTTGTAACCCTTTGTTTTTTTACCCCAAGGTGTCACCGGATGTCTTCCTCCTGAAGATTTTCCTTCACCACCACCCATAGGATGATCGTGAGGATTCATTGCTACTCCTCTGACTTTCGGCCTTCGACCCAACCAACGTGAGCGCCCAGCTTTTCCAATGGTTATATTCTCATTGTCAGTATTACCCAATTGACCGATTGAAGCTTTGCAACTTTTTAAAATCATCCTTACTTCCCCTGAAGGTAATCTTAATTGTACATACTTGCCTTCTTTGGCAATTAATTGGGCGTAACTGCCAGCGCTTCTTACAATTTTACCACCCTGCCCAGGATTCATTTCAATATTATGTACATTGGTCCCTAAAGGTATCTTATCCAGGGGTAAACAGTTTCCAATTTTAATATCTGCTTTCTCACTTGATAAGACGCTATCCCCTACCTTAAGACCTTTGGGAGCAAGAATATATCGTTTTTCACCATCAGCATAAAAAAGTAAGGCGATTAAAGAACTCCGATTAGGATCGTACTCTATGGCAGCAACTTTGGCGGGGATTTCGTGCTTATCTCTTTTAAAATCGATTATTCGATACTTTCTTTTATGACCGCCACCTCTTCTACGCATAGTAATCCGGCCTTTATTATTTCTACCGCCGCTCTTCTTTAAAGGCTTGGTAAGTTTTTTTTCCGGCTTCTGTTTGGTTATTTCTTCAAAACTGGAAACAGTTTTGAATCTTTGTGTCGGTGTTACTGGTTTAAAACTTTTAATCGGCATAATTAACTACCCTCAATAAAATCAATCTTATCATTTTCTGCTAAGGTCACTATAGCTTTTTTCCAGCTTGCTCTTTTCCCTTCAAATCTCCCCAATTTTTTTAACTTACCCTTCATATTCATGGTCGTAACCTTTTCTACCTTAACTTCAAATTTATCTTCCACTGCTTTTTTTATCTCAATCTTATTGGCATTCTTATCAACCACAAAACCATACTTATTCTCTTTTTCCTGAAGGTCAGATAACTTTTCAGTTAAAATAGGTTCTATTATTTTAATCCTGTTCTTTTTCACTTAACTAAAACCTCTTTTATCTTCTTTAATGAACTCTTCTGCAATAAAATAGTATCCGCTTGCAAAATATCCCGAGTTGAAAATCCTGCAGCCTCTTTCATATCTACATTTTTTAAATTCCTACAGGAAAGCCATAAATCTTTCTGATAATCGGAGGTAATCAATAATATCTTTTCAGAAGTAATTTTCAAATTCTTTAAAATTTTTACAATTTTTTTTGTTTTAGGCTTATCAAAGGTAAAATCTTCAACCACCATAACTTTATTATCTTTTGCTTTGGAAGATAGGGCAGACTTCCTGGCCAGTCTTTTTGCTTTTTTATTTATTTTTTTAGAATAATCTCTCTTAGAAGGACCAAAGGTAATTCCTCCCCCTACCCAAACTGGAGAACGATTAGATCCTGATCTTGCCACACCCCGCCCCTTTTGAGACCAAGGTTTACGTCCACCACCGCTTACTTGCGCTCGTGTTTTTACTTGAGCATTTCCCTGTCTACGGTTGGTCATCTCAGCATTAACTGCTAACCAGACAACATGCTCATTTGGTTCAATCTGAAAAATTTCCGATGGTAGTGTCACCTTATTACCACTGGCTGAACCATTTATTTTATAAACCTCCAATTTCACTCTATCACCTATTTTTAAGATTTACGAATTATTTCGATAATACTATTTCTAGCTCCAGGTACACACCCCTTAATCAATAATAAATTTTTATCCGAATCAACCTTCAGTATTCTTAAATTACTCACCGTAGTCTTTGTATTACCCATTCTTCCGGCCATACGTATACCTTTGAAAACCCTTTTGGGATCCGAAGATTGACCTATTGAGCCCGGAGCTCTGAGACGATTTGACTGCCCGTGGGTTTTGGGACCTCCTCGGAAATTATATCTCTTTACCACTCCAGCAAAACCTTTACCTTTAGAATATCCGGAAACCTTTACTAAATCATTCTCCTTAAAAATATCTACTTTAATCTGTTCTCCCGGTTTTACCTGGTTACTAAAATCCCTGAACTCTCTTAAAATTCGCTTGGGAGCAACCTTAGCTTTTTTAAAATGACCCTGTAATGGTTTTGTGACTAATTTATCTCTTATATCCTGAAAACCCATTTGTATAGCACTATAACCATCGGTTTCTTTTGTTTTAATCTGGACAACATCACACGGACCCGCTTCAATCAAGGTTGCACTTATTGATTCTCCCCTTTCGGTGAAATATCGAGTCATCCCGATTTTTTTTCCAATTATTCCAATCATACCTTTTCCCTGTTAATGGTTTTTTTCAAACCTTAATTTCTACATCTACACCTGCGGGTAATTCTAATTTCATTAATGCATCTACTGTTTTAGGTGAAGTGTTAAGTATATCAACCAATCTTTTATGAACTCTTCGCTCAAATTGCTCTCGAGATTTTTTATCCACATGCGGAGATCGTAAAACTGTATACACACTCTTCTTAGTAGGTAATGGAATGGGTCCTACAATCATTGCACCCGTAGATTTTGCGGTTTTTACTATACGTTCAGTAGATTTATCAATTAAAATATGATCGTATGCCTTTAATTTAATTCGTATACTTTGGGTTGCCACAATTACTATAACTCCTTTTTTTTCTATTCAATAATTTTACCTACTACTCCGGCACCTACAGTCCGGCCTCCCTCCC
>CAZKMO010000238.1:0-3410 GCA_964554015.1 uncultured bacterium | reverse complement strand
AAATATACCATATTTATCTTATTTTGTTTTTATTGAGTTTATATTAAATAAATATCATTAATAATCATCAAAATTATCAAATAAATATGACTGTCTTATTAAAATGATAATTTACTTTAGTAAACACTGTTAATCAATGAAATAGATTATAATTATGTCTTAAGTTATTGATTTCAGATGAATTATGATTGGTTTTGCTGTTTGGTAGTGAAGTTGATATTGGGAGATAAATGATTAGTTAAGCTGGAATGCATATGTTATAAAATAAATTAAAATGATTATTATTAAAATGATAATGGTACTATTAACTAGATTAAACAGAGTTGACTAAAAAACGTTTGTGGGTTAATAGTAAGAATGAATTCATAATTTAAAAATAAAGGTTTCCTAAGAGATGTGAGAAAAAAGGTTAATGTGATAGGATTTAAGAATGGTCTTTTTAGTTATGGTAATATTAAAATCATCGGGGATAGAATTTTATTTTATTCCTAACTTCTTGCATATACGATAGTAATTAGGGGGAGCTAATCCCAGTTTTCGGGCAGCTTCAGCATCTGATTCTGTTTGTTGCCGTACATAGAGTAAATACTGCTTTCTGAATTTTTCCTCCATTGTTCGTAAAGGCTCAATAGTATTAATTATATTATCAGTGAGAAAGAAGATATCTGAGGTGGAATGCAGGGCTGGTGATTTTTCCATACCCAAGGCAGCAGTTACATCTTCAGTAGTTATTATTTTATTACTGGAAATTATCATCAGTCGTTGGATAACATTTTGTACTTCACGTACATTTCCCGGCCAATTATAGTGAATCATCAGCTTACGGGCTTCGGGGGTAAGAGATAACTTCTCCTGTTTTAAATTATGGCTGAAAGAAGCAAGATAGTGATCGATTAATAATTCAATATCTTCATTTCTACCACGTAAAGGGGGGATATGGATTGAAACTACATTTAATCGGTAATACAAATCTTCCCGGAAACGTTTTTCTTTAATTTCTTTTTTTAAATTCATATTGGTTGCAGCTATAATTCGTACATCAACCTTGATTTTTTTCTGACGACCGATTTTGTCGATTTCGCCATCCTGCAATACTCTGAGCAAAGTTGATTGGGTGGACAAAGGCAGTTCGGTTATTTCATCCAGAAAAAGAGTGCCCTGGTTGGCAATCTCAAAAAATCCAGATTTTTCTTTTCCGGCACCAGTAAAAGATCCTTTCTCAAAGCCAAAAAGTTCACTTTCAATTAAGTGATCTGGTAAACTTCCACAATTTACCGGCAGGAAGGTTTCAAAACAACGTGAGCTCTGATAATGAATGTTGGCAGCCACCAACTCCTTACCAGTACCGGATTCACCACTGATAAGGACATGGGTTTGGTGTTGGGCACATTTTTTAATATTAGCTCGCAGGTTTTTTATCTCTTTTGATTCTCCAATGATTTTTTTTTGAGAAAGAATTTCTTGGACAGACTCCTTTAATCTTCTATTCGAATTGAGATGCTTTTTTTCCAGTTTTCTTTTTTCATAGGCATTAAATATACTTAATATAAAATCAGTGGGCTGGTAGATAAGGTCTTCAATATCTCCAGGATATTTTGTGCAGTACCACATGGCTCCTGCGTCCAAAAGTTTATTGGCAAAATCAAAATCAGTGATATTGATGGTCATTTTAGTGACTACAATAATCTGTAATGTCTGATCAATTCTTTTTATCTCACGAATCAGAGTTTCTCCTTTTAAGCTGCCGGCTATCTGGAAATCCATAATAATTACATCATAGGCATCAGGCTGATTCTTTAATAATTTTAATGTTTCTTGACCGTCCGACACCACATCCCGGATTTCAATATTATTATTAAAAGGTTCAATAGTTTTCTTGATTCTTCTTACATCAAATTCTTCATCTTCTATTAAGAGTATTTTAATGATTTTTTGTTGATTCATGTTTTGCCTTTTTAAGCATTTTTAATAGTGATGGTGAATTTAGCACCACCTTCAGGTTTATTCTCAGCTTGAATATCCCATCCGCATCTTTCTTTGGTTAATTCATAAGCAATATAGCATCCGTATCCCTTGTTATGGGAGTCATGCTTGGTGGAAATATTTTCTTGGAAAAGTGTTTGCACCTTATTTGCATCAGATTTCAAAAGTGAACTTTTAAAACCGTTTCCATTATCTTCTATAATTAAGTAACTACAATTCTTCTTAGAATTATAAAGTGTAGTTATATCAATGATTACCTGTTCCTTATAATTGTGATCAATACAATTTTGAATAAGAGGCTCAAGAATTTCCCAAATAACAAATTCATTTACCTGCACCAGAGGTAGTTTGTTATCTAAGGTAAGATTAAATTTAAATTGATTTGAATCACGAGAAATACGTTTAAATAAATTATCAATCATGAACTTTACTACTTCGTTAAGATTGGTGGAGAAAATTGGATTACGGATTGTTTGTACCGGAGGATCATACCATTTCATATCATATATTACACGGGAAATAAAATTGGCATATTTCATTACTCGATATTTAGTTTCATTAAAGTTACTATCTGAAAGTTGTCGTAAGTCTTCTTTAATGTACCCCATAATTTTTTCTGCTTTATGGTGCGTATGATAGATCCGCTTGGTGAAAAGAGTTTCTTTATTAAAGGTAATTTCTTTTTTTAATTTGTTTTCTCTTTCTTCGAAAAGCAGTCGTTGGGCCTCGTCTCTTTCACTAATTGTATAAGAACTGATATAAAACATACCTAAAAAACCAAAGAGAATAAGGGCAGTAAATATAATACTGGTCTGGTTATAACTGGTTAATATTTCATTGGTTACAAAGCCGAATGCCGGATTTGTTTTCATATAGAAAACACCACTGTATTCACCCCACAATACAAAGGGTACAAAAACATGAAAAGTTTGTTCGCCTTCGGTTATAATAAGAATCTGTTCTGTTTCTCTAATGGATTCCTTTTGTTTCAAATACATTTCCAAAGCTGTTTTGTGGATGTTAACCATCTCAGATTCTCGATCGTTCTGAAAAAGAAAACGGTAAAGGTGTTGCCCATCATCAATGGGATGTACAGTTCCGCCACTTTCCAGTAATAAAACAACTTCCTCTACATGAGGCTGTAACAATTGTTGACTGAGGATAATATTAAATGCTTGTATAGCTTGTTTTTTTTCATCCTCATTTATAGTTGATTCATAGGATAATTCCAGTAATAACTCAAGTGAAGTGGCAGATGTATTTGCCAATCTATTAACATAATCCTGTTGATACCAGGTTCTGGTTTCAATTAAAAAGTTCTTCAGAGATATTTTATGTATATAAGTGGTCAGCATTTGAGAGAGCACTAAAATTATAAATACAATAAGTAAATGTTTAAGTTCAAAGTGATATTTTTTAATATGATC
>CAZKMO010000237.1:0-3440 GCA_964554015.1 uncultured bacterium | reverse complement strand
AGTTCGTTGATTACCACCCCCTGGGCAGAAAGATAGCTGGGTGCGGTTAGAAAAATGCTAAAAATTATGATCCGTGACCCTAATGACATATTTTCACATAATGATTTATGAATATTTTTGATAACAAAAGTTTTCCACATTTTAGTAGATTTTTTATTTATTACAAACCAAAATATTATATTGAATTAATTGTAAAATGTCAAGAGAAAAAATATATTGGAATAGAGGAAAAGAAATGTTTAATAATATAATAATTATGAATCAATATTAAGTTAATAGAATTTTCATTATCAATTAATTTCTTTAATTCCCTGAATGTTTCGTATCATTTGATTTTTTGGAAATTTTAAATTAAGGGGGTAATTGAAAACAGTATCTCTATTTCTTACGTGCAATATAAATATTACATTTTCCAGCTGATATTATAACGACAAACATCTCCGCCTTTTGCTCGGCATTCTTCTTCCATAATTGTAACTTCTTTTGCACCACACATTTTTAAGGCTTCTTCATACCATCCAATTACAGTCAGACAATCTGTCACAGAAAAAGTTTCTGCATTATAAGTGGTCATAATACCTGAATTTTCTCCGGTGGGTTTATACTCACGATATCCTTTATTATAGTAAAAAGAATAAATTGTGTTTGCCTGGGCCATAAAAGTCTGAGGATCATTGGGTTTAAGAAAAATTTGATGTGATTCCGATAAATTTTTCCGGGCTGATTTAGCACCGATTTCTTTAAAAATGTTAGATTTCCCTTCTCCCAGAACATCTACAATTGCTTTATCTAATCTTTCTGCAATATCGAAAGGATACCATCCCGAAGATATTAGTATATTCTTAAAGAAATGTTGGTCTTCATCAGATAGAGAATTGCATACTTTTTCCCAGCCTTCTTCCCCAAAATTTTCTTTTACGAATGCTTTTCGTGAGTTAAGCACTGTACCCCGTATTTCCATAGCCATTATAAACTCCCTTTTTAATTAAGTAAAATAATTTTAATATATTAATTTTACTATTTTCAGGGTGGTATTAATTCAGACCATTTTTTCCCGCTCCCCGAAGGACCTTCCATAAGCAAATTCATCCAGGTTAAAAGGCCAGGATTTGTCAGTAATATATTGAGCCAGAAATTTACCTAGAGCAGGTCCCAGCATAAATCCATGGCCGCACATACCCACTGCACAATAAAAGCCTTCTATCTCTGTTTTACCAATAATAGGATTGCCATCCGGGGTCATACAATAGGAACCAGCCCATTGTCTTAACACAGCTACATTTTCCAGGGCCGGTACTATACGACTCATGCGTCGGGACATTTCTCTAAGGAATTCAAGGGTGGAGTTAGTATTTTTACCCGGAATGAGAGTCTCCGGGGTGTAGCAGCCAATAAATTGTCCGGTTACCCGCTGTACAAAATATCCGCCATCAGCCCGGTAATCTACCAGCATAGGAATCCTTTGATAGGCAACTGCCTCGGTTATTAAAGCTTCATGTCGTTCCGGCTCAACCGGCAGTTTCAGATTTACCATTTTACCAATTTCCCTTGCCCAGGGACCGGCAGCATTGACCACCACCGGTGCCGAGAAAGTTTCTCCCCCATAGGTAGATACAGATTGTACTTTGTTATTTTTTGTATTGATGTTTTCTACTTTAGTATTGATTAATATTTTTCCGCCGTTTTTTTCAATCCCTTCTGAAAATCCCTTAACCACCAGGAAAGGATTGGCTTGTCCATCACTTGCACACCAAACTCCACCTAGAAGATCCTTAATGTTTAATAGGGGAACAACTTTTTTACACTCTTCCGGAGTTAAAAAATTTACCTTAAGACCAAACTGTCTTTGGATTTGAATATTCTTTTTAAAGAGTTTTACCTTTTCTTCATCATAGGCTAAAAACATATATCCGGAAGATGCCCATTCTATATCAAAGTCAAATTCTTCATCCAGAGTTTTAAAAATTGCCACTGATTCCATAGCTGTTTTTATGGAAGTAGGTGTTGAGAATTGCTGTCGTATTCCGGTTATGCAGCGTCCGGTGGATCCGGCAGTGAGAAAATCTTTTTCCAGCAACACAACCTTAAGACCTTTTTGGGAGAGATAGTATCCGGTTGCCGTACCAATAATTCCACCCCCGATGATTATGGCATCAAAATTTTTATTCATCTTCTCTATCCCATAGTTCTTTAATGGGTACAGAAATCAGGGGAGGTCTGGTGGAAGTAGGTTTTATGACAGCAGGTGATTTACCTGTTTTACGGGCCAGAATCCGGGTAACCAACTGTCCGCAGGTACGGCCCTGACAGGGACCCATGCCAATATGCAGGAATCGTTTCAGCTGTTCGGGATGGGTGATGCCATTATCTATAGCCTGTTCTACCTGTTCCAGGGTGATATCCTGACATCGGCAGATAATTATGTCTTTTTTACTGCTCATTTGAAACCCTCCGGAAAAAACGTACCTCCATAGCCAGGGATTTATCAACAACCAGGGTAATTATGGGAGTTCTGTCCTGTATCCGTGCATTTCTCACCTTAATAACTTCCCCTTTTCCGCATATTTCCCCGCTGCGGTTGAGAAGATCTACTTTTTCTCCTTTCTCGGGTAATGGTCTAAATTCATAGGGAACACTAACAGTAGCATTGTTTTTCTCATAGCTTTTATCCACCAGAAAAATTGCCAGTCCGGGACAATTAGCCAAGCAACTCCCGCAGCCATTGCATAGATCAAAATCAACTTCCGGGATATTATTTATAGAACCTTTTATGGAAATGGCGCTTTTGGGGCAGCTTTCTACACAGGGATTACAGGGAATTCTTTGAACACACTCAATGATTGCTACCGGCCCTTTTTTAAACCGTTTCTCGGAAGGAGTACGAATTTCTTTTTTATCAACCACTCCTGTTTTCAGAAATCCCATCAGTGATCAGCCTCCCTGAACATCTTTTTCTCACCCTGGCGTATTTTTTCACCAAACGGTCCTTCCCGTAATTCTTTCAGACTCTGTCTCACAGTTTTTTTTGCATTTCTGATTTTAGGTGAAGAACCTTTGAGTTTTTCGACTGCATCCAAACCGGCAAGTTTCCCTTCCAGCATGGCGGCACTGGCCTCCTCTATACTGGCGGCATCACCTGCGACATAGATTCCTTCCACGCTGGTTTCCATTTCGTGATTTCTTAGGGCTACTTCTCCGCCGAGTTCTGGAATATGTATCATTTTACATCCAATCTGAGAAAAAATTTCTATGGAGGGATTAAGTCCGACCGAAAGGCAGATAGTATCTACTTGAATATCCTGTTCACTACCTTCAATCGGTTCCCAATTTTCATTTAACTCTACGATAGTTGCACCTTGTACATAATCTTTGCCTAGGGGATTTTTGATAGTATGGCGGGTAAGAATAGGAACACCGCAACGTCTTAGTTTGGAGGCATG
>CAZKMO010000236.1:0-3485 GCA_964554015.1 uncultured bacterium | reverse complement strand
AAAAGCCGGAAAAGGGTTTCATGCCCATCCAGAAGAAGGCGCTTGCCGGTAAACAGGCTGGAAATGTTTTTCCGCGCTTTACGGAGGGTTTTCTTGGCCTGCCGCCTGGCCACCAGATTCCTGCTCATTATTTTGGGCAGCATGCCCATATCATTATAAAGAAAGGCTTCCCCCAGCATGAAGTCAACCCGGACGCTTCCCCGGTTTCCGTAGATATTGAGGAAATTATGACGGGGAGTCACCCCGAAGGAAAGGGTCAGGGTGCCGATGACATTCTTTTTTTCCAGAAGAATGCGCAGCTCATCCACCTTCATGTGGGGAACATACTGGTTGTAGCGGGAAATGACCGTTATATCATCCACGGAACCGATCACATCCAAAAGCACACTCACCGGATGGGGCATCAGATCCTGAAACAGCTGTCCCGGCATCTTGTACACCCAGCTGTCCCTGGCATCATAGCGCAGGAAGGGAGCGCCTAGGTTGGAGCTGAAAGCGGTGCCGAACCAGCTATCTACCTGGTGCACCTTTCCCACCCGTCCCTCCTGGAGCCACTGCCGGGCCTGGATCATGGCATCATTATACAGAAGCGTATGATCGGTGCACAGGGAAACTTTATTTTGCTCTGCGGCTGTTATCATCGTCTCCGCTTCCCGAACATCCAGGGCCATGGGCTTTTCCACCAGCACCTGGCAGCCCTGCTGCATGGCTTCCAGGGAAAGCTGAGCATGCGTCTGAGCCGGGGTAAGAATATGAATTACATCTATTTTTTCCTGGTCCAGCATTTCTTTCATAGAAGGAAAGATTTTAGGGACCTTGTGCTTTTCCGCCGTCCTCTTTGCTGCCCGGGTATCCGGATCGCAGACTGCTTTTACCTCTGCCTGGGGCAGTCTTTTCAATACGGTAAGATGCCAGGGGGCAAAACCGCCGCAGCCCACCAGTCCCACGGATAATGTCTGGCTGCTGGTTATTTTGACCGGAAGCGAAGGTATAAGCATATCCGAAACCGGCTTTTCTATCCTCTGCCGGTGCCAGATGAGCATATCCTTGATACTGGGAGCAAGATCGGTAAGACTCTGCCAGCCCAGGTCTTTCTGGGCCTGCTCGCTTTTATAAAAGACAGACAAAGCAAAGAGCCGCATATAGCGGGGATGCAGGCGGGTGGGAGGCGTTTTTCCCATAATTTTGAGCATGGTGCGCATAGAAAAGGCCAGAAAACGGACCAAAACCAGGGGCATTTTGATAATTTTAAAATCAGGATAAAGATGAGCCTGAACCATTTTCAGAAAATCAACCCGGCTGATACTCCCCTCTTCCAGCACATTGTATATCTTGCCTTTGGCACTATCTTTCCGAATGGATTGCCAGATCACCTCGGCCACACTGGAGGTATGGCTCATGGGTACGATTGATTTGCCGTTGCCCAGGAGTACATAGCGCCGGGCCCCGGCGGAAATACCCAGTCGGGCCGGCACCCAATTGCCGCCGGTGCCGTAGATACAGCCCGGACGGATGATAACCGTGGGTACCTTATAGGTGCGATTATACTCTTCCACCAGCTCCTCCGCCTGAATCTTGGTTTTGCCGTAGGGATTGGAGGGATGGGGATCCCGGGGAGATTCCTCGGTCAGCACGGTTCCGTTTTTACACCGGGCATGATCATAGACATCAATGGAGCTGATAAAGACAAATCGCTTGATATTTTGCTGTCGACTCAACTCCAGAAGTCGGTGGGTGCTTTCCACGTTCTCCGCATAAAAATCATCTTCATTGCCGAATTTAGTGGTAACCGCATGTATTACCGCATCCACCCCCTGCATGGCTTTCCGCAGGGATTCCTCATTCCGAATATCACCCACAATATAGTGAATTTTATACTGCTTCAAGTGTTCGATTTTGCTGGTAGGTCTGATAAGCGCTACAAGATCAGCACCTTCATCAGACAGCTTTTTGATAATATGCTGGCCCAGGAATCCGGAGGCGCCGGTTATGAGTATCTTCATTCATGTCCTCTCTTAGTTGTAATAATGAATAATATATTTCTAAACTTTTTATTTAATTCTTTTAGGAAAAGAGTATCGGAGTGTCGGAGTAACGGGGGAACGGAGTAAAATTAGTGTCAGAGTGTCGGAGAACCGGAGTGTCGGAGTTAGTATAAAAATTAAAACTCAATTCTCTTTTCAAATATTCTCCCATACTCCGATACTCAGTTACTCTTTTTTAACCACTGAACTAAATACTCCAATATAATTATTTCATCTCTTTTGAATTAACCAGGGATCAGGATTATCTATCATTCGAACCAATTTTCCGATGATTTTGTCATAATGAACATCAATTTTTTCAAAAATTTCTTTATCCCAATAACCTATGTTATACGCTAACTCTGCCCAAACTTGTGTTTCAGCTCCTTCTGATTCCGATTCATTTAATTTGCATATAAATGCTGCCCGATAACGCCTTTTTCTCCAAGCTTCTGCTAAATTAGAACATACAGAACGTGAAGCTCTTCGAATTTGATCTGTCAAGGAAAATCTTTCTTCTTTAGGAAATAATTTTGTGAGTTCAAAAATTCGAACGGCTCCTTTCATAGCCAATTGATATACATCCAAATCCCGATATGTCTTCACTAATTTACTTTCAGACATCCTGTCCAGTTCACTCCTTATACCTTTTTAAATGAAAAAAAATAATTTATTATAAAATAAAAAATTACTTAACGTTATAGATAATCAGAGATGTCAAGTATCGGAGTGTCGGAAAAACCGGGGAAACGGAGCAAGTATAAAATTTTGACTTAATTCTCATCTCACTATCTCTCCGAAACACCCATACTCCCATACTCCGTTACTCCTATACATCGATACTCTTTTTTCACCACTTCCCCGATACTCCGACACTCCCATACTCCGTCACTCTTATCCCTTTTTCATGAATTTCTCTTTTCACATAAAAAACTACTTCTTCCTCATCATCAGCAGCAGCACAATATCCAGTATAGCCAGATTGGTGCAGGCCCGGGAGAAGCTTTCTGCGGTCACCCCTAATATTTTACCGGTAAACAGCACTACCACTACTGCCAGGACAAAACCCAACACTGCCAAAGCAAACAAAATTTTAGTAATCACCTTCATAACTACCCCCTTCTCTTTTGGTTAATAAAGTTATATGGCTTCGGATTTTTTCCTCTTTAATCCATCCTGCTCGGAAATTGTGGGTATCGGAGTGTCGGAGAAACGGGGTATCGGAGTTAGTATAAAAATTAAAACTCAATGCTCTTTTCACATATTCTCCCACACTCCGTTACTCCCTTACACCGTTTCTCTTTTTTCACCACTTCCCCGATACACCGATACTCCCATACCCCGTTACTCTTGTTCCTTGTTACTTTATCTCTGATCCTTCCTATTCTCCCAAAACCACTTCACCGTCTTGCTAAGATTTTCCTTTATATCTGAAGAGGGCTTCCAATCCAGTAATCTCCT
>CAZKMO010000235.1:0-3507 GCA_964554015.1 uncultured bacterium | reverse complement strand
TATTGGAGAACAGAAAGGCCTGGATTTTCTTATGTTTTCTGACCACAATACCTTGGAACCGAAACGTAAAGGTCTGGAAGGATGGTATGGTAGTGTATTAGTACTTATCGGCTGTGAGATTAATGATCCGGATGATATTAATCATTATCTTGCCTTTCGTTTGAATAAAGAAGTAAAACCTGGCATATCTGCCCAGGAATATGTAAAAGAAGTTAAAAGGAGAGGAGGAATAGGTATAATTGCTCATCCAGCGGAGAAAAGAAACAGTATAGAAGCGTACCCTCCCTATCCCTGGACTGCCTGGGATGCAGAAGGTTTTGATGGTATTGAAATATGGAATCAGATTTCCGAATGGCTGGAAGGTGTAACCAGAAGTAATTTTTTATGGAGAGTATGGCACCCTTTGCGCTCCATTCGGTTTCCAGTCTGGGAGATTTTACAGAGATGGGATAAATTGAATAAACAGAGAAGGGTTGTTGGTATTGGGGGGATTGATGTTCATGCCTATGAAATGAGTATTTTAGGAATTATTAAATTTGAGATATATCCATATAAAGTGCAGTTTAAATCAATTAGAACCCATTTTCTAACCGAAAAACCGTTAAAACAGAACGGAGATACATTATCATTCCAACAAGCCGAACACCAGGTGTATAAAGCTCTGTCTCTGGGCAGATGTTTTATTTCCAATTTTTATTTGGGAAATGCACAGGGCTTTACATTTTATTGTGAAGTTTCAGGAAATACATATCCCATGGGAAGCAGGATAAAAATTGAAGGGAAGGCCGGATTTTATGTTAGTACTCCCTTTCCCGGAAACATTAGATTATTATGGAACGGAAAGGTAATTCTGCAAAAAAAGGGTATAGATCTATACCAAAAGGTTGAAAAGGCGGGAGTATACCGGATCGAAGTGTTTAGAAGGAAAAAAGGTTGGATTTATTCCAATCCTATTGTATTACTGGAAAAGTGAAATATTCAAATCATTATTTACCAGATCAATTGAAAAACCATGTCAATGATGAAGGTAATGGGTTGTATCTGAGAAAAAAGGGCAAAGAATGATGACTAGTGGTAAAATAAAAATTAATACCAATAAATGTGATTTTTGTGGAGTCTGTATTAGCATTTGTCCCTGTATTGCTATAATCCTTAAGGAAAGGGAAATTTCTGTTAAGTATGAAAAATGCAAACAATGTTACTGGTGCATAGATTTTTGTCCTGTAGGGGCAATTCAGAAAGATGGAAGTATTAATGATTTCACTCAGAAAGAAAAGTAGTATTCTATGAAAACCTATGATATTATTGTGGTGGGAGCAGGACCGGCAGGAACAACCACTGCCCGAGTAGCTTCCGAGCAGGGGGCTTCCGTGTTGGTACTGGAGAAAAAAAGGGATATTGGAATTCCGGTGCGGTGTGCGGAAGGTGTCTCTGAGCAGGGAATAAAAAATCTCATAGAGGTAGAGGATTCCTGGATAGCCCAGGTGATTACCAAGAGTATATTTGTATCACCGGATGGGGTAGAAGTGGATTCTTTTCCCGGAGAAAGAGGATTTATCCTTCATAGAAAAATTTTTGATCTGGCTTTGGCAAATAGAGCGGCCAAAGCCGGAGCACAGATTGTAACCAAGGCCTATGTTAAAGGAGTTGTGCAAGAGAATGGTCAGGTGAAAGGAGTAACGGCGGAGATATGGGGTGAAGATAAGGTGATTAAAGCTTCCGTAGTAATCGGGGCGGATGGTATTGAATCCCAGATTGGCAGATGGGCCGGATTAAATATTATTGCTAAAAAAACCTATATTCTTCCTTGCCTTCAGGTGCTTCTTTCTGGTTTGGATATTGATCCGGGGTGTGTAGTATTTTATTTAGGTGAAAAAATTGCTCCCGGGGGGTATTTATGGGTGTTTCCCAAAGGTAATGGTATTGCTAATGTTGGCTTAGGTATTGATCCGGAAAAGGCGGAGGGGAAAAATGCCTTGCATTATCTGAGTAGTTTTGTTGAAAAAAAATTCCCCGGTTCTTCCTGTCTTGGAATGACTGCGGGGGGAGTAACCTCAGGTCCATCGCCTGCCAAAATCGTGGGTAATGGTTTTATGCTGGTCGGAGATGCAGCTTTTCAGATAAATCCCCTGACTGGAGCCGGAATCCTAAATGGTATGATAGCTGGTGAAATAGCTGGGAAAGTGGCAGTAGAAGCGATTAAACAAGGTGATGTCTCAGAGAAAAGACTGTCAGAATATCAAAAAATATGGCATAAAAGAGAAGGGAAAAATAATGATAGATCCTATAATATGAAAAAGGTTATTTCACAATTTTCTGACAGGGATTTAAACAAAATTGCCCAATTATTACTTTCCATTCCTCCAGAGAAACGGGATGGATATCAGATATTTAGAAAAGTTTTATTTAAGCATCCAAAATTAATTATTGATGCAGCTAAAGTGTTTGGAAGAAAATGAATAAGGATAATCTGTTTTCAGTTCCTAATGCAATTAGTGTGTTTCGCCTTTTATTATTGATACCAATTTTTTGGTTACTTTCTCAAAGGCTTAATTATTATGCTTTAGCCGTTATTATTTTATCCGGATTGAGTGACTATTTAGATGGATTTATTGCCAGGAAATGGAATTTACAGTCTGATGCAGGAAGGATTATCGATCCGGTGGTTGATAAAATATGTTTGATCGGATTAATGTTATTCTTAGTAATTTCTCCTGTATATATATTTCCGGTTTGGTTTTTTATTTTTGTAGTAGTCAGAGAAAGCATGGTTTTATTATTCAGCTACATTTTTATTGAACACAGTAAAATGGTTTTGGAATCAAGTACTCCCGGTAAAGTTTCCGCTTTTGCCACCGGGATGACTATTATTTTATTTATCTTAAATGTGCAACCCTTCATGTGGATAATGGTTTGGCTGGCAATAACACTCACTATATATTCCACCTGGATTTATTTTAAGCGATTTAAAAAAGAACAGCAGGAATAATAAATCAGTAATAGTATAGTTAATCCAAATAATAAAGAAATAAAACTGATGAGCATACAATCATCCCAAAAATTAAGAAAGGGATTATTCAAAACCAGGAAAGGATTATTAGAAAAGGTTTCCGCTGTTTTCAGTAATAAACAAAAAATCGAGGAAACTCAACTAGAAAATCTGGAGGAAATTCTTATTGAGAGTGATATGGGTGTGGAAACGGCTTTTAAGATAATTGAGGATGTCAAAGAAGAGTACAGTCATAAGAAGGATAAAGACAGTAAAGATATCATAGCTATTTTAAAAGAAGAGTTGATTAATGTTTTTCCTTCTGAAAAAATCTATCCGGAATGGGAGAATCATTCCCAACCCTATGTTATTATGGTGGTAGGGGTGAATGGGACTGGTAAGACAACCATGATAGGAAAGTTGGCTTATCATTATAAAAATAAAGGGAAGAAGGTTTTATTGGGCTGTTCAGATACATTCAGGGCTGCGGCAGCTGAGCAACTTTCTATCTGGAGTAA
>CAZKMO010000234.1:0-3538 GCA_964554015.1 uncultured bacterium | reverse complement strand
TTTTGATATGGACATAGTATCAATCCGGCAAATACCTTCATTAATTTCTCTTAATGATTTAACCACAGCCACATCGGATAATGGTTTTTCAGGCCCTTCGTACAGGGTGTAGACGCTTGAACAATTCATTATAATTAATAAGGAAATTATGAAAAAAATATTCAGAATTTTCATATTTTTTATACTCATGGCTAATACCTCGCTTTGCTTACAAAATTTTATATTACGGTATGAAGTTCTTTTTAAGAATCACATTCTAAATGACTAACATTTAGATAATCCACATGTATTGTCGTCTCATAGTATACCCTGAAACCAATTTTATCGCCATAGAATGATTTAAATTCATGCTGCCCGATATAAACTTCATTGATAAAAAAGTAGTATTGTCCATCGTATTTTCTTACTGTAAGCTTATTATAGACTCCAATGTCATTCACACTGCTGTATTCTGTCCAATCGAACCAGTATTCATAGTCTTTTCCTTGATCATCCAATATAGTAAAAGAATCTTGGTTATTGTAAAATCTATAATAACTTAGTTCATCATTACTGTGGCCACCCCATACCAATCCGTTTCCCCCATTTTCATCATTCGTGGATACTATTTTGATATTTGTATCGATTTGAAATTTTTTGTTTTCATCTAAATCAGGAATTGACTCCCAAAATACATATTTATGTTCAGTTGATGAGTTGATTATTTCATAATACCCGTCTTTTATTGATGCGGAACGATCGGAATAAGTACCTGTCCACCAGTCAGAAGAATAATCAAGATGTGAGAAAGTTACTCCGTAAACACCATGATAATAGGAAGGAGGGATACCATCGTATAGAGACGGATCAATACCCTCGCTTTCATTCCCTTCCTCGTATACTCTGAATATGGTGCGATACATATGATTTGACTCCCCTGTCCATGTTGAAGCTGATGAATCGGTCTCTACGGCATTCGGACAGTTTACTGAAAGTGTACGCGAGGTCATTTCCCAACGTGGACCGGCTTTTCCCTCGATCAATAGTGTGTATCGCTGGTTGGAAACAACCGACAGTTGGTATGCATATTCTTGAATAGTTGTATTATCCTCGAGAATACTCACGCTGAAATCAACCTCACCATCATGACCAACATTAAAGAGTCTAATATATTGATGATACCCAATCAGCTGTGAGCCACTATAATGATAATCAATAAATATATCACCATTTTCATCATTGATATAGTCTAATCGTCCATATTTATCATATTCGTACTGATAATTCTCTGGATAGGGTGACCAAATGATCTCAGGTTTATTATCAGGAGTAATACCATTTTTTTTATTACAATAAAAAAAACTGGATAGAAGAATTGAAATAAGTATAACACAAATAATGATTCGGGCAAGATTTGATTTTAATTGTTGTATTAGAACTATCATGATTAACACTCCTTTTGAATGTGTGAGCAGCCTTGAAATTATATTTTTATAATATAATAATATAAAAAAACTAATCCACTAACTTATATATTTTTCCTTTTATATTTTTTATCATGATTATTCATTTGTTAATAAAATATTAGAAATATTACAATGATAATAATAATCCCATACATAATTAAAAGAGAATACATTTAATTATTGTATGATAATAATTTTATTTTAAAATGTCAAGTAAAAGGTAGATTTTATTTTGTATTTAATCCGTGTGTATCCGGGGCTTGTTTATTTTGGAGGGTTGAATCTTTCTTGTTTATGCGATCCGGAATAAAATTCCAAAGACTATCGAGCACTACTCCCTGTCATCTCTGAATATTTCCCTGCCAGATACATGCAGGGACAAGTCTATCGGGGAGCCACCCTGCAACCACTCTCCTGGATTCCCGCTTAAAGAGGGCGGGAATGACAGGATGGGGGAGTGGTATATAAATATCCTTATTGATTTTTAAACAAAGCAAAGCTTTTTATATTATTTCCGACCCAAGTGCAACTTGGGTCGGAGAAGGACCAAGGGGGTAATGTGTTTATTATGGATGCTGATTAAATCTATAATTTATTCCCACCAAAAAAGGGAGGCGAGAAAAAAACCAAAACAGACTACCGACATAACCAGAAAGAACCGTTTCAAGGAAACCCTTTCCATCTCCACGGTTTCATATTCTTTATCCGGAGATGTCCGGTACCAGAGATAGGCAAATATAATGGTACCGATAAAGCTAATTATAGAGATTACCGAAAAGTTATTCATTTTTTATACCCAACCTCTTTGGTAATAAATGTACTCTTAACTCCCTCCCAAGTTGTACTTGGGAGGGAACCACTAAAGCGAAGCTTTTGATATTATTTCCGACCCAAGTGCAACTTGGGTCGGAGGTGGAGACTTGCAGGAACTCTTCAGATTTCAACTTGATTTAAAGAAGAAATGGATGGATCGTTAATTTTCTTTTTTCCTGCTCTGTTTCCATTCTTTAGCGGATATCATATAGGTAATATCATCAAATTTTTTACCTTTTTTCCCAATTTTTCCTTTATTTTTATCTTCTATCTTCATTTTCATATGTTCCAATAATCGTATTGATGAGGTATTATTAGGATCAACTAAGGCCATGATACGATTCTTTTTATGATCGCCCTGGGCATCATTGCCCAGGGCGTTATCTTATGGGGCCTCTGCCCCATAGTACTTAAAGGGCTATGAAGCCCAACCTTTATGCGCCCTGGATTGGGAAATCCAGGGCGATCAACATTCTTAATACAACCTTGGTTGCTTTAGGTAAATTATATTTAATAACTGTTGAAGAATTAAATGGATTAGGATAATTCTGATATAAGGCAAATACTTTTGTATTTGAAATTGAATGATCAATAATTCCCACTTCACTTGAAACTGTCAGGTTAATTGGCCTGCTATAAAGGGTTAATTCAGTAGCAATCGTATTGCTGATTTTACATATATAGGAACCTTCATCTGCAGATTCGACTGCATCAATAGCATAGGAACTATAATTGGCACCTGGAATAACTTCACCATCTTTCATCCATTGATATTGATTTGCCGTCCCCCCCACATTAACTGAAAGTTCCAGAGTTGATCCTTTTTCTATTGAGGTATCCTGTTTGATGCCGACACTATCTTGAGGGGAATAGAAAAAATTGAGAATATTGATATTCGGTTCTATATCCTCAAAGGTGAATTTGTTATTTCGAATTACCAGATCAGTTAAAGCGGTGATAGGCGAGAGATTTGGCAAATCATGAAATTGATTATTGCTAAGGTAAAATATTTTCAAGATAGATAGGTCATTGATTTCAATTGGGATTGTACCTGAAAATTGGTTGTTCTGGATATACAGTTCTTTTATGTTTGTTAGATTGCCAAGTTCAGGTGGGAAAAAATCTGAAAGCTGATTGTAACTAAAAGTCAATACTTGAACATTTTGAAGATTGCCAAGTTCAGGTGGGATAGTGTTCGTAAGTTGATTAAAACTTAGATTCAAGTGGGTTAATTTTGCCAGATTTCCGATTTCAGGCGGGATCGTACCTTTGAATTGATT
>CAZKMO010000233.1:0-3551 GCA_964554015.1 uncultured bacterium | reverse complement strand
AAATGGGGAAGTTATTCTTGGCAGTGAAGGCTATGTTTCAAAGCAGAGCTGCAGGAAGGGCATTGAATCGGTTAAAGTTAATGCTCATAAGGATGAACGCTATGTAAAAAAGACATCAGCAGACAAGCAGTTTTATTTTATGCTCACAGCTCCCAATAAAAAGATTATCGGGGTCAGTGAAATGTACACCTCAAAGAAACAGTGTGATAATGGTATTGAGGCAGTTAAAAGAACAGCTCCTGTTGCTGCTGTGGAAGATATTTCTTGAATCTTGGAACTGTCTCAAAAGGGTATGATTTTGAGGATACTGTCATGCTGAGTTCATCGAAGCATGTTGTTTTTATTGAATTTGTTAGTCTTCGACGGAGCTCAGACTGACAATAAATAGACTTTTGAGTCAGCCCCGGTTAATAAATTAAATATAGGAGGATTCGTATCATGGAAAGCCAGACAAAAAGCATGCTTGTGAATACAGGCAAGCAGTTTTACACCTGGGGGACGGTGGGTTCGTTTACCGGGGCCACGGCAGTGGTGGTGCTGATCTGGAATGTGCTCAGGCGTCTGCAGGTGAATTGCTTCTTCAGCGAGATCGTTCCTCTGGTCATATCCATATTTGTCATGACCGCTTTTGCCCTTTTTACCGAGCCCTCCAAAACTGAGGAGATAACCACCTGGAGGCAAAAGGGGCAAAAGGCCATTATCACCCTTATTAACAGTTTTTTGATTTATTCAGCCGTGCTGGGATTTAGTGGAACGGTTATGTAGAAAAGCATCTGTCTACACTCGGATGGAGATAGTGTAAGGTTTATACAATATCATACACTTCTGTATGATTTAGTATACAGGTTGGGGATAAACTTTATTTGACTTTCCAATCATTTCAGTTTTAATGATTTGATTTAAGTCATTCAGGATCAATTAGATAGGAAGATAATTTATTTTCCGGTATTCAGGTGAAACATTCTGGCACAGGTATTGTCTGTAGTTTAAGAAATAGCTGATAGGAGGAATAAATCATGAGTGATCTTACATTGGATAAAACCTATAAGAAAGGAAGCAGGGGCAAAAAAGTCAAGCTCATACAGGAGTGGCTCTGCCTGCAGGGTTTTCACCTGGCTCTTGACCAGGATTTCGGGCCGGCCACCGATTATGCGGTGAGGCAGTTTCAGAAAAAGAAGAATTTGGTGATGGACGGCATTGTGGGCCCCAACACCTTTGCCCGCTTGATCCGGCCTATGACCGAGGCCCTGAAGGAGATCCCGGCTGACAATAAATCCCTGCCTGCCATGGTGATTGCCTACGCCAGGCAGCACTTGAAACAGCACCCCCGGGAAATCGGCGGCCAGAACAAAGGTCCCTGGGTGCGGCTCTACATGCAGGGAAACGAAGGACTGGAGTGGCCCTGGTGTGCTGGTTTCGTTAGCTTTATACTCAAACAGACCAGCGACAGCCTGAATGTTTCTCCGCCGTTGACCAGTACCTTTTCCTGTGACATCCTGGCCGCCAGTGCCAAGGAAAAAAATATTTTTAAACCAGGATCAAGGATTACCAATAAAAAAGTTATTAAGTCAGGCTCCCTGTTCCTGAATAGAAGGACAGCAACCGATTGGGTGCATACGGGATTCGTATTAAAGGCAGCAGATTATATTTTTCACACTATCGAAGGCAACACCAATGATGACGGCAGCCGGGAAGGGTATGAGGTATGTCAGAGAATCAGGGGGTACGGGAAGAAGGATTTTGTAATTATGTAATTACATAACAGCAGATTATTTAAAGGAGGCAACAATATGAAGAAAGTAAATATAGTAATAAGCATTTCTTTAATTCTGGGGCTGGCCCTTGCTTTTCCCGGAAACTCCCAGGCTGAATCCTGGGAGTGCAAAACCTTCCAGAATCCTGATGAGGTCATGAATTTTCTCCGCAACAACGGTAATGGCAATTATGCAGGTAATGATGCCAAAATCGCCGCTGTCTGGAGAAAGGGGCAGGTTGATTTTTTGGTATTTGCAAAAAAAGCAGAGGGGAAGGCAGCCGGGGAGAACTGGGGATGGAAAAGATCCCAGGATCCCCAGGATGTGGTTAATTTTCTTAACGGGAAGGGTGCGTATCAGCATCCGGTAAAAGCAGCCAAGATCTGTGCAGTCTGGAGGGACTATTATGAAGATTACTATGTTTTTTACCAGAGAGATGAAAGTACAACGGAAAAAGGCAACTGGCATGGAGAAAGAAAGCAGTCCCCGGATGAGGCGGTTCAGTTTTTAAATGAAACTGAAGGTTCTGACGGATTTATCAATGAGTTAATGCTCTGTACCATCCAGAAGAAGGAGATGGTAGAGTATATGCTGTTTTATAGAAAAGCAAATTCTAAAATATTTCCGGGAGAATGGGCAATAAAGAAGGTTCAATCCGTAAAGGATGGATTGGGAGTTTTAGGTAGTGAAGATACTACAGTTCCAGTTGCAGCAGTCAGTGCTGGGGGAGAAGATACCCCTCTGGAAATGAGAATTTTTTTCAATAGTGAGGAAGATAAGGATAAAGAAGATGAGCAGCCAGTTCCAGATTATAAGGTCGAATACTTTAAGGAAGATAATTGCAACATATCCTGGTCCCATGATTGGAAGGATATAAAAGCAAATTCGGAAAAAGTTGTCTGTTTCGAGTTGAGATATATTCATGAAGACTCTAATATTGTTAATGCCGGGAAAACATCCAGCGACTTTGCCAATTTCCGGCCCCCCACTTCCTTTCGTTTTACCAACCTGCCTTACGGCAAAATAGTATTTTCCCTGAGGGCGGTGGACCAAAATGGCAATGCCTCAAAATGGCATGATTCCACCGAGGACGGATGGTATGGCTCCAGGGAGAAATAAATATATAAGCAATAAATAAAGAAAGGAATAGTATTATGATGCGAATAATATTATTTAAAAGAATAAAATTGAAGTTGTGCGGTTTTGTAATATTGTTTTTATTCAGCCTTCCGGCTGCAGCCCAGCCCGGTCCGCCTTTTCCCAGGATAGGGGTGTTTCACTGGGGCGGGGCTCAGCCGGAATGGTATGCACAATTTGGTTTGGTGATTTCTTGGAACAACAGTGCCAAGTTTGCCCGATCAATTCATGAGATCAATCCGAATTGCCTGGTGCTGCCCACCCGGGATTGGAATGTGGGCTCTGGTATGTCCATCCCGGACGAATGGATTGTAAGGGACTCCCAGGGCAAAAAAGTGAATATGTACGGTGGATCACAGCCTATGGTTGATATTACTGATTATTGCCCGAGAAGCATTGCTCAGAAAGGGAAAAAATACAATGAATTTTTACCGGAATTTATGAGTAATCTGGCTGATCTGTCAATTTATGATGGGGTGGCCACCGACGGCGTGTACCGTTACCCCAGGGAGCAAAAGAAAAATGTTGATCTAAACAGAAACAAAGTCAATGACTGGGATGAACACGGGAAAGAGTGGATTACCAGTAAATGGACCAAAGGAGTTGAGAAGGTGGTTAGTGATTTACGAAATAGGATCGGGACTGATAAGGTCATTCATT
>CAZKMO010000232.1:0-3598 GCA_964554015.1 uncultured bacterium | reverse complement strand
TTATTCCATATACCCTATACCTTATACCCAATAACTTTATCTTTTATCCCTTCGATTAACTCAAGGCAAGCTTTTTTCTTTTGTCTTTGTTTTTATCACCTTATACCCCTATTTCCCCTATATCCCATATTACCATATTACCCAATTACCACATAGCCTTATTCCATATACCCTATACCTTATACCCAATAACTTTATCTTTTATCCCTTCGACTAACTCAAGGCAAGCTTTTTTCTTTTGTCTTTATTTTTATCACCGTATACCTCTATTTCCCCTATATCCCATATTACCCATTTACCACATAACCATATACCATATACCCTATACCTTATACCCAATAACTTTATCTTTTATCTGTTCTCGACTGTCTCCCTCAACCTCTCCCACAATCCCAACCACTGATTTGCTGCAGTCCATGGTGTAAATGTAAAATTTTCTTCATTTATTTCTTTAACCGCTTCGTTTCATCAACAAACCAACTTACATAATCGTCTAACTTGCCAGCTAAATAGTAAGGAAGATTCAGTAAAAAGAACGGCTTCCCCTGAATGGTTTTGACCGTATCAATCCGCAAAGCATCACTATAAATACGTACTGCAAAAGGGTGAGAAGCTTGATCCATGAATTGGTGTAAAGATCGAAGCCGGCCAACAGCTCCTGATTTCACTTCAATGGGTATCAACCAATCTTCATGGCGTATGATAAAATCAATTTCAGCATTTGACTGTTTTTTTTCTCTTACCCAAAATTGAAGTCTGTGTAGGGCTGAATCATCCAGAGTCAACAATTCCTGTCCCACAATATGCTCGGCAATTTTTCCTTTGAAAATATGATCAAGATCACGGTTTTGAAGTAATTCCTTTTGCAAGCCAACAAAATGATTAACAAGTCCCGTATCTAAAAGCTGTAGTTTTGGAGATTTCTTTCTATCTGGAATGCCAGGCAACAGGGTATCGGTCGTGGGATAGATTAAATGGATAAGCATCGCTTTTTCAAGAATTGTAAACGCTTCTCCCATCTCACGTGAACGATAATTAGATTTTCCAAACCCCTGAAAAATAATTCTTGATCCTGCCTCATAAAAAGCATTATGAATAATGTGGCGAATGATATTTGCCTGTGATGAATTGGAAGCATATTTTTCCACATCATCCAGATAAGCAATGATCAGGCTCTCATAAACTGATTTCAACTGTGTAATATCAGGGGTTTCATGATACACTTTAACGATTTCAGGCATACCACCAATTAATACAAACCGATAGAACAATTCAATGAGTCTGTTATGCGTAAATGACGCAACTGGTATATTCTGTAATTCGGCATATGCCTTATTTTCTTCAGTAGCGATCAGAAATTCCTGAAATGATAAAGGTCTCATAATCAGATATTCCACTCTTCCAACTGGAAAACTGATATGTCGATTAATTAGCGATTCCAGCAATGATCCTGTCGCAATCACATAAAGATCTTTCGCCTTTTCGTAAAAATATCTGAGTTCCGCTACTGCCTGTGGTGAATTCTGAATCTCATCAAGAAACAGCAAAGTCTTGCCTTTTTGACGGTCTATATTTTTACTGAAAAAGATAGCCTCGAGTCGATCATCAAAACTCAGTTTTTGTTCGAAGATTCGCTGATCTTCCGGAAGTTCTAAATTCAGATAAACATATTGATCCAAATGGTCTGACCATAGATGAACAGCAGTTGTTTTACCTACTTGTCGAGCTCCACGCAAAACAAGTGGCTTATGCTCATCTCGATTAATCCAATTATTAAATTTTTTAAATATTAATCGATTAAACATATTTTCCCTTATTAAGTCAAGGGTAATATGACACATTTTTGTAACAAAGTCAAGGTATTTTTATTTCTTTTTTGTATAGAAGTCAGGGTAATTAACTTGTAACCTCCCCACAATCCCAACAGGCCTACGGCTTTGGCGAGATCCTCTGTTTTAAATTATAACAAGGTATTTATTTTAACAACACAAACTTCTTCGTATCTGTAAATAAACCCGCTTTCAACCGGTAAACATACACACCAGCAGGGAGAGTGCCTGCGTTAAAATGTATCTGATAGGGGCCGGAGGACAGGGTCTGGCTCAGCAGAACAGCGACCTCTCTTCCGGTCAAGTCGTAAACTGTAAGAATAACCCTACCCTGTTTCGGGATTGAGAAAGGGATCACGGTCGAGGGATTGAAGGGATTGGGCGCATTCTGTTTGAGTATATATTGATCCGGTACGGTTATTTCAGCAACCGCTTCCTGTATGCCGGTCGTAGCAGTATCCATGATAACCGGAAAGAAGGCCTCATCAAGATTGTCATCCCAGTTGTTCATGTATACCCGGTCTGCCATCTCGGCCACAGAAGCCATCCACACATGATCCCGCACAATGGGATCTGCTGGGAATCCCCAGTCCTCTATGAAAATCCAGTCAAGCGGCTCCCGGTTGGCCGGATTATCCGGAAATCCCGGACCATACCCCGGATCAAGGGACTGCACATAGGACTTGTCCGGATTCATCCGTACCCAGAAACCGCACCCTTGGCGGAAACCGTCCCAGGCCTGTCGGATATGGGGTTTGGTTCTGGCTGCCTGTACATGGTCATATCTGGAGAAAACCAGCATTACTTTCAAATCGGGCAGTTTGGCCCCTATGGCCGGATAGTTGTGGACCGCAATCCGGTAGGGCCAGATGGAGTCGGTCTGGGCCGGGGTAGCCAGATAATGGGGCCAGGTGGCCAGGGTGAAAGCTCCGTTGGCCAAGAGAGCCCGGGTCAGGGCCCGGGAATAGTAGCGTTTATTACCGATCTGGGGGAACTTGTCCGGAGCCATGATATGTTCCGGAATTTCGTCCTTGGCCGCAAAATAAGGGCGTCCGATGGAATCCGGATGCGGCTGATACCAGCCCAGGGTGGAATAATCCACAATTACCGTATCCGGGGCGTAAATGTCCTCCCGGAAAAACGAATTGATCACCTTGTTGGCCTCAGTCGAAGAACCGTCGAAATGGCCGATTTCCAGGGGATACATCTCGTCCCGGGTGGGATTTTCCCGGCCCACCAGGTATTTGACAAAGGGGATTTGTTCCCCGAAATAGGCCAGCACATTGGTGGCTACCACCCCGGCATGAGAGGAGGCAAACAGTCCGATATTGTCGGTCAATAAAGGAAAGGGCATGAGATCGGAAATGGTCTGACCATTGATATCCGGCTGAACCCCGTGGGCAAAACGGATCACATCTTTGAGAGCCTGCAAAGAAACCGGACCGCCGGTGTCGTATTCCCCCTCGCTCTGCATTCCGGTCACTGCATCCAGGCGTCCGGGCCAGAGATAGGAAATGGTCACGGCTCCGATCCTTTTGGTGTCATTGACGCGGTGAAAGCGGTTATTGGGCACAAACCAGGTGCTTACCTCCACTACCACCGGTGCTCCTTCAGGGTAGCGGGGCCTTGCCGGATACTCAATCTGCAGGGCAATATTACCGATCCCATTTGAGGGAATGTAGGTATAAAGGGTATCTGTGGATTGGACAGAAGCGGACAGAAAAATAAGAAATATCACACCCAGATAAAATATGATTCTTTTTTTCATG
>CAZKMO010000231.1:0-3611 GCA_964554015.1 uncultured bacterium | reverse complement strand
TTCTCCTGACCAGGGATAAGTTATTTGATTATTAAGAGGATCAATAGTATTGGCGGGAATTGCAATATCTTTAACCCCAGTGACTGTTAACACATAATTTCCTATTTGATGCGCCAGGGTAGTTAAATGTACTATTTTTTCATCGGATTGTAATTTTGCGGTTTGAACAATTATTCCATTACTAATGGAATAATTGGAGGCAATTTGAGATGATACCGGATCCAATTTTTCATTAAATTCAACCACCACCAGATCATTCTTCATACAAAAAGCTGTTACTATTTCGGGAGGTTCGGTGTCTTGTACTTCAAAAGATACTTCTGTGGAAAAATCACTTTCGTTTCCGGATTCATCATAAGCAGTGACTGCAAAATAATAAGTCTGCCCGGCATTAAGAGTACCTATGGAATAATTGGTGGTATTCCCTGCATTGACAACCTGAGAATAATTCTGTGACTCCATCCCGTAGTAAATCTTGTATCCGGCAAGATCAGGCTCGCTATTGGTAGTCCAGGATACAATAACCGATCCGGTAGTTGCATCCCATTGCAACTGAATATCTGTCTCCGAATAAACAGGTAAGTTTAGCCCTGAAATAAGCATAATAAATGCTAATAAAGATAATAATTTTGAACATTTAAAATTACTTATTTTTTTCATAAAATATCCTTAAATTCTTATTATACGATAATCATTATATCTACTGCAAACTGTATACCATTACTTTCTTAAAATTATCATCTATATTATCTTAATAATTATAATATGTTATACTACTGTGCATATTTAATGCCAAAGCTTTTAACAGGCAAATTTTACCTATATTAAAAATAATTATTCCTATAAATTAAAAAAATTTTATAAACTTTTATTTTTAATGTCATTAGGAAAAATCATTTTACTTGACATTTTTTCTGTATATATTTATCTTACATAAAAAACCTGTTTATACACTATGCTTGGATATAAGAATTTGATAATTAAATAAATTAAATAAAAATTAAAAAATTTAACATCATTATATTCAGAGAGTGGTTTTCAATAGTTAATCCGGAAAAAATTTTGATTTCTTTTTGTTATATCTGGTGAATTATTAACCACTTTTAAAGGTTACAAATTAAAATTGAAAGATTAAGGTATTAAAAAAAGTAAATGAAAATTACTTTAGCCCAATTAAATCCAACCATCGGGGATTTTACCGGAAATCTGAATAAGATAAAATCATCACTCGCTACCGCCAAAACAGAAGGATCGAAACTGGTCATCTTTCCGGAACTATTCCTTTCCGGATATCCACCAGGGGATCTTCTTATCCATAATGATTTCATTAAAAAAAATCAAACAGCTTTAAACACCCTGGTTAAACTTTCAGCCGAATTTTCTGATATGGCCATACTCATTGGAAGTATATCCCCTATCCCCAAAGCAACAGGGAATAAATTGTACAACTCTGCCTATATAATTAAGAATAATGAAATTATGTTTAAATATGATAAATCCCTTCTCCCCACCTATGATGTTTTTGACGAAGCCCGTTACTTTCGAAATGGAAACAACTATCCAATTTTTAAATATAAAAGCGAATCCATGGCTATTTCAATTTGCGAAGATGCCTGGAACGATCCCTCTCTTTTTTCCGATGCGGAGTATCTGGTTGATCCTATGGCAAAACTTAATGAAAATGGTGCTACCATATTTATTAATATTTCCGCTTCTCCCTTTACTACTGAAAAAATACAAACAAGATATAAATTATTTCACCATCACTCCCGAAAATATAAAAAACCTTTCATTATGGTCAATCAAATTGGCGGTAATGACGAGTTACTCTTTGATGGATCCAGTATGGTTTTTAATCATAAGGGAGAACTGATAACTCTGCTGCCTGCATTTAAAGAAAAAATCACAACCATTGACTTAGATACAATATCCCCCAAAATTCCTTTTCCTTCGGTCAATATTCCTCAATCAATCCACGATGCGCTAATTCTGGGTATTAAAGATTACCTGAGTAAATGCGGCTTCTCCCGGGCCCTAATCGGCCTGTCCGGGGGGATTGATTCAGCCGTTACAGCTACTCTGGCAGTAAGAGCTATAGGGAAGGAAAATGTTCTTGGTCTGATAATGCCTTCTCAGTATACCTCCCGGAACAGTATAGCCAATGCCCGGGAACTTGCCGCTAATCTGGACATAAAAACCAGAACCATACCTATAACCGATATTTATCATTCTTATATGGACACATTGAAAAAATCTTTTAAAAATTGCCCGGAAGATGTCACCGAAGAAAACATCCAGGCCAGAATCCGGGGTAACCTACTAATGGCTTTCTCCAATAAATTTGGTTATTTAACCCTTTCCACCGGAAATAAAAGTGAACTTTCGGTAGGATATTGCACGTTGTACGGTGATATGAGCGGCGGATTAAGTGTACTGGCAGATGTTCTGAAAACCGATGTATACCGACTTGCCCATTATATAAACCAGAAGCAGGTTATAATCCCTGAAAAAATCATTGCAGCTCCCCCTTCTGCAGAACTGAAACCTGATCAAAAAGATCAGGATACTCTTCCTCCTTATGAAATCTTAGATAAAATCTTGAAACTTTATTTACAGGAGGAGAAGTCAGCGGAAGAAATAATTAAAACCGGTATAGATAAAAAGACGGTAAAATGGACAATTGCATCCCTTAAAAAGAACGAATACAAGAGAAGACAGGCTCCTCCCGGATTAAAAATAAGTGCCAGGGCCTTCGGTATAGGAAGACGCATGCCTATTGCCGCCCAAGGGGAAATGTAATTTGAGACTGCTTAGGCTTCATTTTTCTACTCATTTTGCCTCATCCTGGTTTAATTTTTGCATCATTTTTATAATAATACTAAAATAAATGTAGGCAATCAAAATAGGAGTAATAATTAATGGTATCTCCAAAAAATAAAAAGCAGAAAACATTTTTTCTTATTTTTATGTTTTTAATTTTACCTATGGTTATTCAGGCTCAAGATATTTATTATGTCGATGTTGATGCAAGTGGCAGTGAAAACGGCTTGAGCTGGGCCAATGCCTTTACCAGTTTGCAGGATGGTTTAGATATTGCAACTGCCGATGATGAAATCTGGGTAGCGGAAGGCACTTATTACCCATCAGTTACTGCCGATCGTGATTCTACCTTTACATTAGTGTTTAGAGCATATTTGTATGGCGGTTTTAATGGTACTGAAACCAGTCTGGACCAAAGAAATTTAGCTGTTCATGAAACTATTCTCAGCGGTGACCTGCAGCAAAATGATCCCGATATTTCAGATAATGCTTATCATGTGGTTACCGGTGGTTCTTCACCATCGCTTATTGACGGTTTTACCATAACCGCTGGCAATGCTAATGGTACTGCCCCGGATAATTTTGGCGGGGGATTTTATTTATCCAATAGCATAACTGTGAGAAACTGTATGATAATAAACAATAATGCTGAATATGGCGGAGGAATATTTAGTGCTAATACTGAATCCCTTATCAAAAACTGTATTTTTCTAAATAACACCTCCAGCTCAGACGGTGGCGTAATTTTTAGTTCCGGAGGCGCTGGTCTAAAACTGTATAATTGTAGCTTC
>CAZKMO010000230.1:0-3665 GCA_964554015.1 uncultured bacterium | reverse complement strand
CGTCGGAAGCGGTTATTGAAATAATATGGGGCCGGGAAGCACGCAGATGATAACTCGTATAAGGAGCATTGCTGTCATCCCGATAACTCTGCCAGTGATACCCCAGGGTAGCCGACTCCTCCACCTGAAAATCCCGGATGCTCAGAGACCAGCCGGTGCCAAAATCTCTGCTCTCTTTATTGCGGCTGTCATAGCTTCTGATCACCTGAACGGGAATGCCGGCGACCGGAATATCAAGATCCAGAAAAGAAAGAGTAAAGTTGCCTACCTTCATGCTGCCGGTCACAATCACGGTCATGGTCTTTTCCGTATAGTAGCCGGACTGGTTGGCGCCGGTGAGCCGGAGCTCATACATGCCGTTCAGCATGGTGGTAGGATCAATGCTGCCCACCACCTCCTCTACCTTGGGTTCGGTTCCCGAGGCTATCTGCACCCATTCCACCCTGCCCTTTCTGCGGTACTCAAGGGTCCAGGTCTCAAGCGCTGCATCATCCACGGTGCCGATCACCTGGGTGGGACAGGTAAGGTGGGCCCCGTCCTCCGGCACATCGATACTCACAAAAGGGTATTCGGATTCCTGGAACACCAGATCCGTATCCTGCAGGGCATAAACCCAGTATCCCTTGCCCGGATGCATCACTGCCAGATCACAGGCATAGGCCGGGGCTAAGGGAGCATACCCCCTCCAGGGAGAAGCAGTATCGGAGGATTCATAGGTAAATACTCTATCATAGATCCCGGCAATGGATTCCAGGGCATCATCCACAGTCCGGGGTTCGGAGAGAGGATATCCCACCAGGTTCCAGCCCTGATGCACTGGTATGGCAGTACTGGCCCGCATCGTGCCGGTAACCAGTAAAGTATCCTCCCGGGTCAGGTGTACCCAGAAACCCAGGCGGTGATCCAGGGTGTCCAGATCACTGCTTCCCGGTGAGGCGGGATCATACTCTTTCCAGGGATCAGCCGCATCTCCGCTCTCATAGGCCACCACCTGATCATAACTCCCTTCCAGGGACTGCAGCACTGTTCCCGGATCCCGTGCCTCCGGCTCTTCCGGTATGGAGATCAAGTGCCAGCCCGGCTTGAGCAGCTTCTCATAGGCAGCTGCCGGCAGGGTATGCATGAAAAAGGCAGTGCAGAGCACCGTACTTATGATCTTTACACTTGTTTTATTCTGGAAACCGCTTAACATGGTAGCCTCCTTGTTTAAATTTTGAGTTCAAAGTTTAGAGTTCAGAGTTCTGAGTTCTGAGTTACTGCTACTGTCTATCCCGTTCAACCTCCGACCCAAGTTGTACTTGGGGCGGAACTAAAAAGAGAAGTTTTACTTCTAATAATCAAAACAATCTCTGCACTTCTAACGGACCATCCTGATTAAAATTATGATCCCTGGCAGAACTGTAATGCCAGTGCTCTGGTTCAGTCACGTATCCTCTTTTTACAGGATTATAATGAATATACTCTGCTTTTTGCCTAAACATATTTTCCGAAACCATCTGCTGCGGATGAACACCTTCTTGCCATATTTGATGTTTACTTTCCATTTTATGTCGCTTTTTGTAGAAACTAAGCAAATTTAATATCCAGGTTTTGTTATCTTCTTTCAATTGTGTTACAATAAGTTTTGCTGTATGCCTTTTTAAAGACTGTATTGTGCTGCTGAGTTCGAGTCCTTGACATATCATATGAAAATGATTGTCTAAAATAACATAAGCATAAATCTCCAAATTTTTGTATTCTTGACAGTAAATCAATGAAGAAGTTAAAATTTCAAAATATTTTTTTGACGTAAAAATCGGGATCCATTCAATAATGGTGGAGGTTATAAAATAAATACCCTGTTTATCATATATTTTATAGTCACTTCGCATATAATTACCTCTTTTATCATACACACACAAAGCTAAGCTTTGTCCCCTATTTCCGACCCAAGTGCAACTTGGGCCGGAGGTAAAACGAATTGGATGCTGACGTATGAATTTTTTCCCTTTTAACTTTCTGTTCCTTACTTTCTGCCAAATTAATCTTTCACTTTTGGTCTGATTTCTTCTCAATTTTCTTGCTACCTGTATGATAGCGCCACTAACCAAACTCACCCCCTTGATCCCCCTCTCTTTGGAAAAAGAGAGGGGGGAAAACTTTTATTTCTCTTAAAATTGTTTTTTTCTCTCTCTATCATCCTACCCGCTTAGCCCCCTTCTCTTTAAAAAAGAGAAGGGGGTTGGGGGGATGAGTTTATAAATACCTTTCACTCTTAAAATCCCTCCACCTGTATCACTGCGTTCCCGTTCAGCCTCAACTCGTCGCAGGCGATCCCGCCGATAATAAACGCGCCTCCGTTCACCATCACCTGGCTGTTGGGGGCCATCAGATTACAGTGCAGTTCCGAACCGCTGTTCAATATGACCTGACCGGCAGCAATCTGTAGTTCCAGATAAGCTGCCATCCCCGGAGTGCCTACCTGTCCGTTGGGATTGAATCCCTGTCCCACGATCACAATCACCGGTCCCACCACTTCAAGAGTGGAATTTGCATTGATAGTCAGATATTCAAACTCGTATACCACCGGCTGGGCGGAGCCCGGGATCCCCAGCACAAATCCGGTCTGGCTGTTGGCCGTAAAATGACCGTAAGTGCCCGGAGGTACGGACAGGGTACCGTAATCGGCATTGAGGGTCAGATTGCGGATAGTGGCAAAATCTCCGGGACTGTCACCGGGCTGGTTCAGGTTGACATAACGGGTGCCTGCCGGAGCTGCCGGCGGTACCACCTGGGGCATATCAACCGGATCGGTTCTGGTCCTGATCCATCCCACCGAGGCATTGCCCCTCAGGGTAATGGTGTAACCGGATGGTTCGGTACTGCCTGATCCTTCCTGAATACCAGTATACTGTGCCTGTTCCTGTACGCTTATGGAAGGCGTGCCCGGCACCAGTAAATCACCCTGCAGCAGGGCATTGCCTTCCATTTTAATTTGCTGACCGGTCAGCTGCTGGGCAGCACCCTGGATCACCCCGGTGTTGACATCAATCCCCTGATAGACGATCAGGGCCAGCCCCTGGGTAAATATACCCGGATACACGGTGAGCTGGAACCAGGTGGTATCGGCAAGATCACCGTCTGACACTATGACCATGATATCGGCATACACCCCGTCTTCAGTAACCTGGGGAGCACACAGTATATCCGCTGTACCATCTCCCTGATCGGTCAGCTGGGCAAAATCCGGGGCATTACTCAGAGAATAGGTCAAAGGTTCCTGGTCCGGATCCGTGGCGCTGCAGGAAACCTGCAGGGATTCCCAGATATCCATTTCCTGATCAGCAATATCAGCCATTACCGGTTTGCGGTTGACATTGGTAACCGTGAGGGTAAAGCTGACACTATCGGCAAGAGTACCGTCCGAGGCCTGAATGAGAATATTCTCATAACTGCCTGCCTGTTCGTAATCCGGATATATCATTATTTCTCCCATACCCTCTCCCTGATCGGTAAAGGATCCGAACTGGGGCAGATTGGACACGGAAAGGATCACCATATCCCCGCTGTCCGGATCCGCGGCAGTAAGGGAAACAACCAGGGTATCTGCCTCATCCATCATCTGATCCGGAATGGTGGTGAGTTCCGGAGCCCGGTTGACATTATTGACCGTAATACTGAAGGTG
>CAZKMO010000229.1:0-3673 GCA_964554015.1 uncultured bacterium | reverse complement strand
TTTCCGGTAATGTCCTCCGTCTAAAAATAATCACCATTCGTTATTGTGTAAGAAGTCTTTGTTGTCAGTTCGTAGAGAGACCCTTCGGGTTTATAAGGAATCAGTTTGGCTTGGAAATATCCATCTAAATAAAGTTTGAGAGTCTCGGTATTATGAGTAGTGACTGTCACTTCTTTTTCAGCAGTGTCGTTGCTTTGGTCTTCGTCATTTGTTAAATCGGTCCAGGCAAGTATGTGGTATATGTCTGCTACCTGTGGGTTCCATTGTTCTGCAAATGTAAAAGAAGCAGATGAGTCGCCAGGTAAAGATCCTGTGAAGTTTTCAGTAATCGGAGTGCCTCCATCTATACTATAACTGACCGGAAAATTGCTCTGAGTCTGCGTAGTAAAATTTTTTACCGTAATTTTTATAGGTAGTGATTGACCGCGCTGTGAAATGTTGGGTAAATTGAGTGACAGGACTCCAACATCATTTGAAACAGTGGATTTCACTATCTGAAGATTGTCGATATAGAACGTGACCGGCAGTAAAGCATCGTTAGCACTCTCGCTAAAGCGGATAGGTGCTCTCCCCGATGTTGCAGTATCAGGAGTAGTAAAAGTAAAAGTAATGAACTTCCACTCAGTCGTCATGGGTACAGATTCTTCTATCTCCCATATGTTATAGGAAGGATCTTCCACAAGGAAACTAACAACGGAGCCCTCCTTATTGGATTTGGCCCATATGGAATACGTATATTCGGTGTTTGGTTCAACCGGAAAAGGGAAGTTTATTGCCTGGACGCTAAATGAACTCGTACCCAATCCAGTTACTTCAACACACAGTGCACGGGTTCCTTCTTTCACAGGATCATCAACAACTTCGAATGTACCCGTACCAGAAAGCCAGCTAAACAATTCCCATCCAGGAATTTCGTCGTAATGTTTTTCTCCCAGCGTTGCTTGTTCGAAACCTCCATTTGTATTTACTGGTGTTTGCCCTTTTGCAGTGACAGACATAAAAATAAGAAATATAAAAATCTGTAGGATCCGAGAACATGTTATATATGCTGTTTGTATAAAATTTTTCTTACCAACCTGACCTTTTTTAAATGATTTAGCAATCAAGAAATTCTTTGTCTGTTGTTCATATGCTGTTTTTGTAAGTTTTAATGAGGGTTTCATTGGTTTTCCTCCGTTATAGTGAAAATAGGCAAATATTGAATATTTATTTAGTATATATCAATGGGTGTCTGAAACATTCAGATTATTCATTAGGAATTATCTTTAACACTTCCTAAAGGACGTGCCACAAGTCGACACTTAAATATTTAGATTCCGGGAAAATGGATTGGATTGTAAATCCTTATTTTAGTCACAAGAGTTTCCCCTGTATCAAAATAAAAAAGCGTATTAAGCGATTCATATTTATAATAATTACTATAACTGGTAACTATTTCGGTAGGTGAACCATAGGCATCCACAACATCTTCTAATGAACTTCCTATTCCGATATTTTCTTCTGTAACACCCTCATAAGGTGCCTGGACTTCAATTGATATTATCTTATCATTGTTGTCCAGACCTTGGGAAGAACTATAAATATAGAACTTTGCTTTTATTGATTCATAAGTAAGTAAATACATATAATAGGTAGATCCATTTGAAGCATTTGTAAACTTAAATTGCATCACACTATCATATGAACCATGTATTTGCTTCAGTTCACTATAACTATCGTTTAATTTCACGTTGGCTGCACCGACACCAGGAATTATCTCTGCTGTTGGTTCAGCAACTTCAATGCTGAAATCTTCACTATCTACTCCCCCCATACCGTCGCTAACTTGAATAGTAGCATCGAAAGTACCTGTAATTGTCTCATCTGGAGCTATAACCAAAGTAGCTGTTGCTGTATCCCCGACCTGAAAAAACCCGGTAATGGATAAAAAACCAGGATTGGTTGAAATACTGAATGTAAGTGAATTACCATCCGTATCAGTCGCAGTAAGCGTGAGATTTTTTACTTCCCCGGCTGTTACTGTTTGATTAACAATAACAGACAATTCCGGTGCTGTATTCTCTGGACCAGTGGGACTGCTATTTTTCTTACCACAGGAAAAGAAAATTGTGATAAGTACAATAATGATTAATTGAACTCTTGGAGTCATTTTTGCCTCCGTTTATTTGTATAACGGTAATTTTCTCGTTCCCACGGAGCCCGTGGGAACGAGATGAAAACACGACCTAAAGATCGTACCACACGTTTTTTATTTATGTCACATCCGGCACACCCGACATATCGTTCACTTGGACTCAGGAAGGATTGGATGTGTTGCCGGGAGATACGGACACTGTGCTCCTGTTAGCCGTTTGACTTCCGGCAGAAGCGGAAGCAATCTGCTCACCCATAAGACTGGATGTGGGATAGACAATCACCATGGCGCTTTCCTCCTTGGAAATTTCCAGAAGCGCCTGTATCTGGCGAAGTTCCATGGCATTGGGTTGGGCGGCCAGAACACTAGACGCTTTAGCCAGAGATTTTGCCACGTTTTCCTCAGCAACCGCCTGAATCTTTTTTGCTTTGGCCGAGCGCTCGGCCCGGGCAATCACAGCCAGTTCTTCAATCAGGGATGGGGGTGTGCCCACATCGGTAATGCGGACAGCACGGACATTGACACCGTAGTCCTTTGCCGCATCGTCAATCTCTCGCTTCAATGCCGTTGCGATTCTCTCAGTTTCGCTGAGCAGGGGTCTCAGGTCATTCCCCCCTATGGTGCTCTTCAGCGCCTCCATCGAGGCCCACTCTGTGGTTTTCCAGTAATCCTGAACCTGAATGGCTGCCTTTTCAGGATCCTCAATTTCCAGTTCCACCGCGGCCGTGACATCAATAGGAATGTTATCCCGGGTAAGGGTTTTGGTGGCCTTCACTTCATACGTGATGATCCGAACATCTAGAATTTGGGCTACAGAGTATATAAACGGTGGTACAATAAAAAGCCCTGGCCCTCTGGCACCCACACTCTTGCCCAGACGAAGCAGAACCATTCGCTGCCACTGGGGAAGAATATAAAACATCCGTGCCAGAACGTTGGCGAACCATAAAATCCCAACGCCTTTTGCGATAATCCAGTAGATATAGGTATTGGGATTAATCATAAAGCCCCTAAAATCAGGTAATATCCACAAGTAAAATAACGGTACAATAATAATAAGACGGATCAAATTACGAATGAAGATCTGTACGGTATTTATTTTCAGCATTTAATACCTCCTTGTTTAAATATCAGGTTTTTCCTTCCCACGGAGACCGTGGGAAGGAGATGAGTTTTAACCTCGTTCTATTATGGCATCATTGATAGCTTTCGTAACTCTATTAATAAAAGTACCATCCGGTGACTTATAAGCATCAACTTCACCAGAAGAGGCACCTAATATTACTTTATATATTTTGTATTTGTCTTTTATGACAAAATACCCAACTATACCAGCTACAATAAATATAAAACCGACCGGTTTAGCATGAGAAAAAATGAAGAAATATAAGCCTATTAAAATACCAGACCATAAGCATAATTTTTTTAAAAACGATTTAAATGAATCTGTAGCCCAAAACCACCTTGATTTACACGAAGCAACATTTGCTAGTGCATAGGTGTCACCATTAAACACAACCCTTTCTTTTGTAACGATTA
>CAZKMO010000228.1:0-3681 GCA_964554015.1 uncultured bacterium | reverse complement strand
ATAGTGGAATAATGGAATTGTGTAAAATTTTTACACCATCATTCCATTATTCCAATAAAGACTGGACTTCACCCTGAATTTATTCAGGGTGGAGTTCAGACGGCTTGCCTGAGTGTTTTGTTTCAAGCCCAACATCTTTCAGCTTTTCGGAACTCGAATCCCGGTAAATTTTACTCTCCCTTGAGGGAGAGATGAAAGAGAGGGTGTTACGAGGAAGATTAAATAACAAATAACAAAATCCAAATCTCAAATAATTTTCAAATACCAAATTCCAAACAGCCAGTTGGTTGCAGTTTTGGTCATTGTGATTTGAATATTGTGATTTATTTGTTATTTGGAATTTGGGTTTTGTGATTTTAAGGTTAAGGAAGTATAGCTATAATTCCTGGAATGATGGAATACTGGAAGGTTGGAATAATGTAAAATGGTTGCTCCATCCTTCCATTCTTCCATTTTTCCAATCTTCCATTTTCCCTCCTCTTTTCTTCGTATTTGAGATATATATAAATTTTTCTTGACATTTATTGAAGTTGTATTTATTTTAAATTCATATCTAAAAAATCATATAATTTTATAATCTTAAAAATAAGGTTTTGGTAAATCCAATATCAAAAAAGATTGATTACTGCTAAGGCATAAGCTGCGGGGGACCGGTATTATTTTTTTAAAGTGGACAAAGGAGTAAAGGATCAGGGAATAAGGGAATAATGGAATAGACGAAGAGAGGGTGAGGTTAAGGTTTTAGAAAAAAGGATTTGTAAATCCCTGGAATGATGGAATAGTGGAATATTGGAATAATGTAAAATATTTACCTCATCATTCCATTCTTCCATCTTTCCAATCTTCCTTTTTCCTTTCCTTGCTGTTTCCAAAGTGAAAAAACAATAAAGAGGAGAGAGAAGATGGAAATGAAGAAATTAATTTGTATAGCAGTCGTTATCTTATTTTTTCCCCTAACTGGATTTATATTTGCAGATACATTTGTGGTAACCAATACCGATGATTCCGGTCCGGGTTCTCTACGTCAGGCTATGGAGGATGTTGATTCTCATGTAGGTGCAGATACCATTGTTTTTCACATTCCGGAAGGAGTGGAGGGGCATGATGCAGAGGCAGGAATCTGGGAGATCGAGCTGGAAAGTAGGTTACCCTACCTATATGATGACAGTACCTTTATAGATGGTTCTTCCCAGGCAGAATATATAGGTGGGGATCCGAATGATAAAGGTCCTGAGATTGTTATTAACGGTAGCGGTGCAGGAGAATATGCCGGAATTCGTATATCAAGTTCTTATCATACTATAGCTCATCTGGTAGTCAACCGCTTCGGTACAAGTCAGATAAGTATGTATGCCAGCCACAATCGAGTGATTGGATGTTATCTGGGCACTGATTATAGCGGAGAAAAGAGTTTTCCTGATCAGGATTATGGTGTTTTTTTGGGCGGCGGCTCAGAATATAATATCATTGGAGGACTGGCAGAAAATGAAGGTAACCTCCTCTCCGGTCTTATGCATCAAGGAATAGATATCAGGAATTCACACCATAATGAGATCAAGGGTAATATTATTGGCCTGAATCGTACCGGAGAAGACACCTTAACCAATGGATTTTATGGTATTCAAATTCGTACCGGGGGTAAGGGGAATATCATAGGACCGGGAAATATCATTTCTGGAAATAATAGCAATGGAATATTAATAGCCGGATCTGATTGCGACAGCACTACCATTATAGGCAATTACATCGGTACGGATATCAGCGGAACCAGGCGGATAGGTTTTCAACATTATGGAATCTCTATTCAAGACAAGTCACAGCATAATATAATTGGTGGAAACATTCCAGAGGAAAGAAATGTGATATGTGGGAATGAGTATCATGGAATAGAAATTTATGGGGACAGTACGGATAACAATATAATTCAGGGCAACTACATCGGTATTAATGCCGCTGGTACAGATACACTGGGAAATGGCAGGGGGATTTCGTTGACAGACGGAACACAGCATAATCAGATCGGCCCCGGAAATGTAATTTCTGGCAATTATGGCAGGGGTATTGATATTCGGGATGAAGGAACGGATAGCAATACGGTGATCGGAAACCTGATCGGTCTTGATCCCGGGGGCATTTTGGCTTGGGGAAATCATAACTCAGGTATTAGTTTAATGAGTGGATCCTCCCATAATACGATTGGAGGAGATCAATCCGAGATGAGAAATATCATTTCCGGTAACGAACAATCCGGTATTTATCTGTACAGCGCCAATACAGATTCCAACCGTATTAGGGGAAATTACCTTGGTACTGATATCACCGGAACTTCCGCCCTTCCTAACCATCAATACGGCATCAGTATTTTTTCAGGAGTAACCGGTACTCTTATTGGTGGAGAAGAAGAGGGAGAAGGCAATCTCATTTCAGGCAATGAAAATTCAGGGATTTATATCTATGGTGAAGGTGCGGATGAAAACATCATAGCTGGCAACTGGATCGGTACGGATGTAACCGGTGAGCAGCCTTTGAAGAATGGTAATGAGGGTATTTCCATTTATTCTGGACCAAAAAATAATCGGATCGGCCCTAAAAATGTTATTGCCTATAATGAGTGGAATGGAGTGCTGGTTTCAGGTGAGAGCAGTACGGGAAATACCATTACTCAAAACAGTATTCACAGTAATAAATACCAAGGGATCAATACTATTAACGGAGGAAATTCTGAGCTGGAACCGCCGGAAATCACCTCTATCAGTTCCGTATCCGGCACAGCTGTTCCTCATGCCCTGGTGGAAATTTTCTCCGGTCCGGATGATGAGGGAAAGCTATTTGAGGATTCAGTAAGATCGGATGGTTCGGGGAACTTTTATTGGCCGGAATCACCGGAAGGTCCCTGGGTTACAGCCACGGCCACGGATGCAGCCGGCAACACCTCGGAATTTTCCCAGCCGGTACTTTTAGGAAATATTGTGGTTACCACTACAGCTGATACGGGAGTGGGCTCTTTACGCTGGGCTATTGAAACGGCTAATCAGAGCAGCGGACAGGATTCCATTCATTTCAATATTTCCACCGATGATGATGGTTTTGACGGAACAGTATGGACTATTCGTCCTCAATCCCAATTGCCAGAAATTAACGATGGAGTGGTTATTGACGGCACAACCCAGGCAATTAATCAGGAGGATACCAATGAGCAAGGCCCCGAGATTGTTTTGAATGGAAGGGATGTGGAAGGATATACAAGCGGTCTTCAAATTCTCAGCGCCGATAATGTAATCACCGGATTAGTTATTAGCGGTTTTGGGAATGCCGGAATTTATATGGGGGGAAGTTCTGTCCGGAACAATATAATCAGCGGTAATTATATAGGAACCACTGCCACCGGAGACGATACCCTGGGTAACTTGTATGGAATTTTTATGACGGAGAATGTAACTCATACGCTTATCGGAGGATACGAACCGGGCAGCAGGAATATAATTTCCGGTAATCATAATGACGGAATCGTAATCAGGGGAGACAGTAATACCGTAGTGAATAATTATATCGGGGTGGATGTTTCCGGAAGCAGCAGACTTTCCAATGAAGATGATGGGATTTATATGTACACCGATGCCCGGGAAAACCAGATTGGGGGAGGAGGAGTATCGGGGAGAAATGTGATTTCCGGGAATAATG
>CAZKMO010000227.1:0-3705 GCA_964554015.1 uncultured bacterium | reverse complement strand
TTACTCAGGGCAGGCCTGTTTGAAACAAAGTTGAACTGTGATTCCGAGTGAAGATAAACACCCAAGTATTTTCAGAGGGCTAAGCCCTGCTTTTATCCCCTCCAAGGGTAGGAACCCTTGGACGATCACAAACCCTCCTTTTTGCCGCAGGGGCAGGAGTCCCTGCGGAGCGGAAATCCTATCCCTTCCCCGACCGAGTTGCCAGGGAAACAATCCTCTTTAACCACCCTCTGAAATCATCCAATAAGACATAAATAGTAGGCAAGACCAGAAGAGTGATCACCGTGGAAAAAGTCAATCCCCCCACCATAGCCCGGGCCATGGGAAAATAGGGCGGGCCGTCTCCCCCGATCTGGGTAGTTACCACACACAGGGGTAATAGACTGAGTACCGTAGTCCCGGCAGTCATGAGAATGGGCCGCAGCCGGGCCCGGCCCGCCTGCACCATGGCATCATGACGGTTCAATCCTTTATGGCGCAGCTGATTGACAAAATCAATAAGCACAATGCCGTTGTTTACCACCACCCCGATGAGGATAAGGATACCGATCATACCCATGACCGTCATCTGGGTGCCGGTCATCAAAAAGAACCAGTACACACCCACCACGGAAAAAATAATCTGGGTCCAGATGGCAGCCGGATAGAGAAGTGATTCAAAAAGGGCGGCCATAAGAAAATAAATCAGGGCCAGGGCCATAAGCAGATTCATGAGCATGGAATTAAAGGCTTCATCTTCATAGGAAAAACTCTCTCCGTAATTCCAGGTGTATCCGGGAGGAAACTGATAGCGGGAAAGCACCTGATTTATGAGATTGCGGGCTTGGGACACGGTTATTCCATCCAGAAAGGCCTGCACTCCCATGGCAGTGGTACGATTTTCCCGGTAAATGTTAACCGGCCCCGGCCTGATATCAAAATCAGCCAGAGAGGCCAGCTGCAATTGGGTCCCTTCCCGGGTAAACAGAGGAATATTCTTTAAATCCTCCAGGGTCTGCTGATCCTCGGCCTGAAAAGAAAGTTTCATTTCAACCTCTCCGTACTCACTCCGAAACCGCTGCAGCCGTATCCCCCGCATGGCAGCGGCAATTACCTGGGCCACCTGACTGGTGCTCAGACCAACCTGCTGCACCCGCTGCCGGTCCACCCGCACCTGCACTTCCTTTTTTCCGGTTTCTGCTTCGGAGCGGACATCTTTTAAACCGGGAATGCGGGAAAGAGACCAGGCCACCTGGTGGGAAAGTTTCACCAGCTCTTCCGAAGATTTGCCTATGAGTTGAACTCGTATGGATTCATCCCGGCCGCTGGAGGAACGCCGTTCGAAACTGGGGCGGGCAATAGGATTTTGAGGTAAGGTTTCCCGGATGAGTTTTTCTATGTCATTCATGGACTTGCGGGCCTTATCACCTTTTTCCAGAAGAATAGTGGACATGGCATAGTCACCGGTATAATAAGAATAGATAGATTCAATCTCAAATTCCTCCTGATGGGCAAACAAATACTCCTCATAAATATCCACCACCGACTCTACCTTCTCCACCGTATAGGTGCTGTTTATGTGATAGCGCAGATACAGTTTCCGATCACTGGGTTCATCAAACATATTCATTTTCACCATGGATATGGGAACTGCTATGCTGAACAGTAACAGAACAATTACCAATACCGTAACTGCCCGATGATGCAGGGACCAGTCCAGAACCTGGCTGTATTTCCGGATAAGAACCTCCACAATTTTATTCCGTTTATCCGGATCCGGTGGTTTGGCTTTGGACACCAAGAGGGGTATAATGGTTTGGGCTAAAATGAGAGAGGTACCCAGAGCAATACACAGGGTTATGGATACGTGTTTCAGATAAATTGCAATCTCGTCGCTTGAACTGACAATATTGGGAAGAAAAACTATGGCGGTAGTCAAGGTGCCCGCCGTAATAGCCAGGGCAACTTCCTGAACTCCCAGGCGGATGGCTTTCTGTTTCTCTTCATGCTGCAGCTGATGCCGGTGAATGGATTCCGTGACTACCACGGCATTATCCACCAGCATACCCACAGCCAGCATTAATCCCATCATGGAGAGGATGTTCAGGGAAACACCCAGAAAATACTGAAAAGCAAGGGTAATGAAAAGAGAAAAAGGCACGGCAATGGCCACCATCAGGGTAGTGGAAATACGACGAAGAAAAAAATATAATACAATAACAGCCAGAAAGCCGCCCAGCAAACCGGATTTCAGGAGTTCATTCAGGGAGCTGACTATACCCTCTCCCTGATTATCCATAAAAAATATGCGGATTCCCTGCATCTCATCCAGCTTGCTGATCTCCTCAATTTCTCTGATAACCCCTTCCGTAACCTCCACTGTATTGGCTCCCGCTTCTTTGTACACCTCCAGGCCGATAGCATATTTACGGTCCAGATGACGGCCGTAATCCAGAACGGGTTGTCTGTAGCTTATCTCGGCAATATCCTTAATCCGTATATTATTGTCGGCTACAATTATTTCTCCGATATCATCAATGCTTTGAATTTCACCCAGGGGGCGTACCACAAAGCGCTTATCCGAATCCGTAATCTTGCCGGCAGTGGTCATAAAATTACTTTGGCGCAGGATTCGGGTCAACCTGTTTATATCAATATTATAGGCAATAAGTCTGTCCTTATTGAGAAGGATGCGGATTTCTTTTTTTTCTACTCCGTACATCTCAACCTTGGAAATACCATCTATACGCTCGATTCTTTTTTTCAGGTTTCGATCCAGCATTTCATAGGCATTGGATAAATCCCGATTACTGGAGAGACGAATAGTCAATATCGACCAATCTGATGTGGAGAATTTGCGAACATAAAACCGCTCCAGATCCGGGGGGAACTGTTGACGAACCCCGTCCAGTTTCTCTTTAACTTCCAGGGCTTTTACATTGGCATCAATGCCCCAGTCAAATTCCAGGTTGATGTTACAGTTGTTTTCCCGGGAATTGGAAGTCATTCTCTTTATACCACTGATAGTAGCCAGAACCTCTTCCGCCGGTCTGGTAATCTCCCGTTCGATCTCTTCCGGAGTGGAATTGGGATAAGGTATGTAAATATTGATAAAGGGAGCATCCAGATCAGGGAAAAATTCCAGGGGCAGAAGCTGGCTGACTATAATGCCGATCACCACAAAACAGACAAAAATCATGATGGTGGTGACCGGACGCTTCAGACTTGACTGGGTAAGGTTCATAGTTTAATCCTTTCGATCCATCAGGTTATACACCACCGGAATTACTACCAGAGTCAATAAGGTGGATACGGTCAATCCTCCGATAACGGTGATGGCCATGGGGGAACGCACTTCCGCACCCTTGCCAAATCCCAGAGCCAGGGGTAAAAGCCCCAGGGCAGTGGTTAAGGTAGTCATGAGAATGGGACGTAATCTGGATCTGGCACCTTCTATAATTGCTTCCACTTTTTTCAGCCCCCGGCTGCGCAACTGATTGATGAGATCTATAAGGACGATGGCATTATTCACCACTATACCGGCCAGGAGTATCATACCGATAAATACCACCACACTGAGACTGCTTCCGGTTATCCACAGAGCCAGAACCGCTCCTATCAAAGCCAGGGGAATGGTGAAAAAGATAACCAAGGGATGCAGAAAGGACTCGAACTGGGAGGCCATGACCAGATAGACCAAAAACACTGCCAGCAGCAGGGCAAATT
>CAZKMO010000226.1:2249-3804 GCA_964554015.1 uncultured bacterium | reverse complement strand
AATACTTACTGATAAGATATGTTGACCTGACCGTGTATCTTGAATTCCAGATCAGAGCTGGGAGGATCTGCATGCATTATGAAGGGGATCTGGTATTCTTCCTGCTCAGCATAGCTTTCACCCTCACTCATATTTGTGAGGTTTTGAATGATAATGTTTTGCTCTGCTGTTCCCCATTCAGCAAAACTTTCATCACCATGTCCGGCATGTGGATTAACACCGACCCCTATGCCGCCCTCGCCAGCGGTAACAGGAATAAATATGCCTGTTCCAAGCAGAATACCAAAACTCTCCCAGAAACCAAGTCCGTCATCATCATCATCAATCGCGGTTGCCTCAATCTTGAAATATCTTAAGTCAGTTGAAAGATTTTCTATTAGGTTTATATTTAGATTCTCACCACTGCCAATAGAATGCTCGGCCCCTGCACCTTGTGATAAGGGTGGAGTTTGCAGATTGACCAGGGGAGGAGGTGAACCGGAGGCATACATATTGTATACAAAGAAACCGAATTTGAATTCGCCGTCACTTAAATCATCACTGTCATCAATCATTTCTATGGTGTTGAATTGAAAACCGACTTGACGTTTGAGGGTGGTAAATGTTTTGCCAACCAGAGGAAGCACGGGTTTATCATCTTCCCGGCGACCGATAAAGCTAAAATAGTATTTAGTATCGGGCTTAAGATTTTTCTCGATAATTTGATGATTTGTCTTGTATCCCCCCAGGAAACTTGTAATGCTCGACGCTGTCATGTTTTCGGGGTGAAGAAAAACGATGGTACCTTCGTCAGACTTTATCTTCACCTGCTCGAGTGTTTCACCCATAGCAACCAGGGGGATGACTGTATGGCGTGATTTAAAGGTTAAAATAACATAGGTGCCACCCACATTTTTTACCTCGATATCATAAAATTCTGGTTTCAATTTCAGTCTGAGCTGAGGCTGAGCGGAAGCGGGCTGCGGGTTCCATAATCCCAAACAGAGTATTACAGTCAGGAAAATTGTCAACATTTTAAAATATTTTGTGAGATTCATTCTAATACCCCTTTCTTTAATTAGTTAGGCGATTTTTAATTTGTAAATCCATAAAGACTAATTCTTACTTTCCTTATTCTTCTATCATTTTTCGGATCAAACTTTTTATAAATTTTAATGCGTAATAGGAGAATAAAGAAATCTTTTGATTATTCTGATAATTCTATTCTGCCTCAATCAATCTGTTCATCTTATAAGGAAAGTATGGATACATAAGCATCATATTCACATTGAATGTAATCCAAAGCATGGGAAATGGTTATTATTACATATATACCATACTCTTCAACAAGGTCTATAATTCGGTTAAAGATTTCTGATAAGGAAATTTTTTCCTTGATCTCTCCAGGATTATACCCTGGAAGGGAAATTGTTGAGGAGCAGAGTACTTCTTTTTTTTATACGTCCTGAGGTAGAACCCCAGGACGTTCAGGAATTACCAGCTAATATAAATATTAGAGTATAATATATCACTATTATTTCCTTTATAAAAGTACATCTAACAATATTCCACAAAT
>CAZKMO010000226.1:0-2239 GCA_964554015.1 uncultured bacterium | reverse complement strand
TTTTAGTTCTCAAACTGGGGATTAAGAATCAGGAAGTAATGTATTCTGCTTTAATTCTTTATAGATCGACCAGATTATATCTGGCTATCCAGATATTGCCTCCTTCTGTTATATCAGTGAGAAAACCCGATACATAAACTCCGTCCGGCCTGTAAATAATCCCCATACCCGAATCATAGGCATTAGCGGGCCCGTTTACGGTCGTTTCATTCTGCAACTGAAGATCTCTATTATAAATACCTATCCAGGCATTCTCATTTCCCACGACCTCAGTGTAGACACCGGTTATATAAAGATAACCCAGATCATCCATTACCATGAGATAGGCCACATCTTCCCCGTGCAAGGGTCCGTCCCGGGTGATATAATTGATAGGATTCAAATCCGTATCGTATTTGGCGAGCCAGATATTATATCCCTGGTCCGGCTCGGTTAATGTTCCTGCGCAGTAAAGAATGCCGAACTCATCCAGGCAGATGCCGTAGCCTTTATCCTCTTCACCGGCAACTGGACCAGCTACGTCCGTCTCCGCCAGAAGATTAAGATCGGTATCAAATTTTCCGATCCAGATATCATACTCTGAGATTTCCTGTGAAACCGAACCGTTTACAAAAAGATGCCCCTTTCCGTCCAGAACCATAAAGCGGGCCTTATCAGTATAATCAGCAGTCCGATTCATGGTAATGCTGGTTATCAGGTTCAGATCCGTGTCATATTTGGCAAGCCATATGTTGCTTTCACCCTCTATTTCCCGAACCGTACCAGCGGTATACAAATACCCGTTTCCATCGAAAATGATACCGTACCCGTCATCGATTTCATTCTTGGAACCGTTCACCGTGATTTGTTTCTGAAGCTGAAGATCTAAATCGTATTTGGCGATCCAGATGTTATGATCTTCTCCTGTTTCTGTGATATAGCCAATGATAAATAGATTGCTGTCATTATCAAGGGCTAAGGTGTAGCCGGTATCTTCTCCATTGGCCGATCCGTTTATGGTTTTGCTGAGTATCTGGTTCAATTCAGCATCATATTTGCCCAGCCAAATATTTCGATCCTCACCGGAAACAGTAACAAAACCGGTGACATACATATAGCCGTCTTGATCAAAAATAAAACCGTAAGCTGCATCATCACTCTGTGATCCTCCATCCAGGTTGACTGATTTGTCCAATACCAGATGTTTCGCCGGTGATCGTGCGACCGTAAAATCGAGGTCCATATCGCCGGTTACAGAGATACTGTTCTGGGTGAAAGGGGGAATACCCTTGCCTGTAATAACCACATTGTACATGTTCATATTTTCGGCATTAAAAAACCAGTCCCTTGATTTAGAAGGTGTGAATTTAATTCCTGGTTGTACCGAGGCTCCATCCAACAGGATTATCTTGCGGCTGAAAACGTTTCCTCCGGCTTTCATAAGACAAATATAGAGACCAGAACCTATCCCTCTGCCGCTCTCATCCCGACCATCCCAAAATACGGTATGGGTACCGGCAATCATTTTTTCACTTACTAAAACGCGCACAGTCTGGCCCAGAATATTTACAATAACCAGAGATACAGGCATATTCCTATCAATATGAAATGAGATGCGGGTATTCGGATTAAAAGGATTGGGGTAATTCTGAAAAAGAGAGATATTCGAGGGAATATCCGCACCTTTATTATCCTGATCGATAGTTGTATTTTCATCTATATCGATTAGGTAATTTCCCTGCTGATCGGTTCGTCCCTGAAAGGCAATGGTTGTATCGGAGGCCAGGATAAATGACACCAACGCCTGACTCACGGTGGTACCGCTGGTATCACTTACCGTACCGGTAACCACAGCTCCCCCAACAGGATCAATAAAACCACTCATTAAAATATACAGGAAAGAAATACACAAACCTTTTAAACAAATCATAGTTCTTCCCCCTTATAATTATTTTTGTTTTTAATTTTCTAAGGAGTCATCTATTACTTGATTTACCTTGTGCCCTAGTCTAAAGAGATTGTGTTAATACTCCGGTTGTCGAATTGAGAGAAAGAAATTAATTACAATTCCAGTCATTTAAGAGCATCTTCTTGAGTTGTGAATATGCGGAAGTTGAAACCACGATTACGGGCTTACCCCAAAAATGCGTTCCTTCGTTGCACCCGCTCTTCGGAGCGGGTGAGGATTGAAACAACGTTCATCCGTTTTGGAAAGCAACCCGGTACTAGTTGCACCCGCTCTTCGGAGCGGGTGAGGATT
>CAZKMO010000225.1:0-3807 GCA_964554015.1 uncultured bacterium | reverse complement strand
TATTCAGTGAGCAATTCCAGTGTAACCCCCACCACCAATACCCAGTTGAGAGAAACAGAATATAACGCTGTGTACGGCCGAGTTTCTGCCGGATATAAAGATTATCTCTTTCTGGAAGCTACGGGAAGAAATGACTGGTCATCTACCTTGCCTGAGAAAAATAATTCCTATTTTTATCCTTCTGTAAGCGGTTCTTTCCTCTTTTCTGAATTTTTTGATATTGATCCTCAGGATGTTTTCGGAAAGATAAGAGCCAGCTGGGCCCAGGTGGGTAATACAGCTGATCCCTATTCCTTGATAGGAACCTATGCTTCTGCAGATCCTTATATGGGTTATGCCAATTTGACCTATATGAATACTATGGCAAATGCAGATTTGAAGCCGGAAAAGAAAACCAGTATTGAATTGGGAACGGATCTTAAGTTCTTCAATAACCGCCTCGGTTTTTCTTTTACCTATTATAAGGAAAACACCATTAATCAGATTATGCCCATTTCAATATCAGGAGCCACTGGTTTTACCCAAAAATGGATAAATGCTGGAGAAATTCAGAATCAAGGTTTTGAAGTGTTGTTAAATGCTACTCCGGTAGAAAAGAAGAAATTCAGATGGGATGTTGATGTTAACTGGGCTAAGAATGATAATGAAGTAGTAGAGCTTTATGGAGATCTTGAATCTCTTAATCTCTTTCCTACTGATATGTGGGGTGGCTTGCAAGTTGTTGCCCGACCCGGAGAACCTTGGGGACAGTTCTATGGTTACCCGACCAGGACTCACAAGGGTAAACCGGTTCTCTGCCCTGCCAGCGATGGATTCTGGGCAGGTACATATTGGGCTAACACCGATACGTTTGAAGTACTGGGGAACGTACTGCCTGATTGGACCGGTGGCATCAGAAATACTTTTACCTATGGTAATATTTCCTTGAGTGCGCTTATTGATGCTAGCTGGGGCGGAGATATCTTCAGTGTAACCAATATGTTTGGATGGTATGCTGGAATCTTAGCGGAAACAGTTGATGGTACGGATTACGAAAATAATGGTGTTACCTATAAAGCCAAGGCTGTAACTGGTGATGATGTGAGAGGAGATGGCGGTGTTCTTGTAGATGGTTATCAGTTGAATGACGATGGCACCTATCGCAAGAATGATGTTCCTGCTTATGCTTATGCCTGGGCAGAAAGTTATTGGCCCTCTTTAGGAGGCCATTCTATAAGTATATTTGATGCAACCTGGATAAAACTGCGCAGTATCTCTATCAGCTATCGAATTCCGCGAAAATATGTATCCCGGGTTGGATTGCAGGGTGCAACCGTCAGCCTGGAGGGAAGAAATCTATTTATTCTTTACAAAAATGTCCCCAATATTGATCCAGAAACATCCTTCTCTTCCAGTATAGTACAGGGTGTTGAACAGAATCAGTTACCAAGTACCAGAATATTTGGTGTAAATTTTAAGCTTGATCTATAATGAACGCAATAAAACCTATAAACTGAATTAATGAAAGGGAGTCAGACAATGAAAAATAATAAAATTAGAATAGTAATATTCGGTGTTTTGGCCTTACTGATTTTATTCTATTCCTGTACTGAGGATTTTAGTACTATAAATACAGATCCCAATAATCCTACGGATGTTCCCGCGATTAATATTCTGGTTCATGCTATTTGGGCAGGAATAGACCGGGAGTTAGGTGCCGGATGGATGACTCATACCTATCTCGGCCCCTGGTCCCAGATAATGGCCAAAATCCAGTATATTGATGAAGGAAGATATGTTTTTAGACCAACCAACATAAATCAGTTTTGGAATTTTACCTATCAGAGTGAATTAAAAGACCTGCAGATAGTTATTAACAAGGCGCAGGATCAGGGATTTGCTTCCCTGGAAGCCGCTGCCAGAATAATGAAAGTCTATTTTTTCCAAAGAACCACTGATTTATGGGGTGATGTACCCTATTCCGAGGCGCTTTCAGGTGATACTGATAACGAATTAACCCCGGCCTATGACAGTCAGCAATCTATTTATATGGATTTGATCAGTGAACTCAAGGCTTGTGATGCCATACTTGCTGATGCTGATGAAGGTCAATTAGGGAAAGGTGACGTTATCTACGGAGGCGACGTTGATGGTTGGAGAATGTTCGCCAATTCTTTGTTATTGAGAATCTATATGCGTATGTCAGGAGTGGATGCAGCTACCGCCCAGGCCGGAATCGAAGAAGTTTATGCTGATGGAAATTACATACAGAGTAATGCCTATAATGTCACTCTGGCTATTGACGGAACAAAACCTTACAGAAATGGTCTCATGGAAACTTTGGAAACCCGAACGGACCAGGGATCCAGTAAAACCATGATTGACATACTAAATGACAGAGATGATCCCCGTCTTCCCATTTATGCTCAGGATATTGATGATGATTATGGGAAGGGTCAGTATGATGGCCCGGACAATGTTTTTGTAGGCCAGATAAACGGAGATTGCGGTTCTGGTCCGGATCAATCCACAATTTCCCTGCTGGGTGTTCCTATTGCCTATGATGTTGATCGGCCTTACCAACTGTTAAGTTATGCTGAAGTATGTTTTATCTTTGCTGAAGCTGCCTTAAAAGGATGGGATGTTGGCCAAAGTGCACAAACCTGGTATGAAGAAGGTATTACAGCATCTATGCAGCAATGGTCTGCTTTGGCCCAAGCTTCTCCCATGGCAAGTTTTGCAGCGGATGCTGCTGATATTACTCAGGCTGAAATCGATGCCTATCTTAAGGAAGACCTGGTTGCCTGGGATGATAGCAAAGGGGAAGAACTGGTATTAACTCAGCGATGGATTGCCTTAATGCCCAATGGTGTACAGGCCTTCTGTCTGGTGAGGAGAACCGGGTATCCTGCTGTAATAGAAACCTATGAATTGCCCTGTACCGGATATGCGGGAATGGGCGTACCACTTCGTTTTCCCTATCCCACAGATGAAGAAACTCTCAATAGCGCGAATTTAGCCCAGGCTAAGGCTGGTATTACTAGTAGTATGTATGGTAAACCAGTATGGTGGGATACCAGAACCACAAAAGCAGATGGGAGTGCTCGTTTAGGAGTCGACTGATATATTTTTACCAAGACTGTTAGCAAAATCAGCAGGAGTTTTTATGACTTCTGCTGATTTTTTTTTGGATCCAGTATATTCTATAGATTTTTTGCAATATGGAAAGTTTCCTGGTCCAGATTCGGGTAGAAAAAGTGCTTATTTAGGGGATTCATAGCTATTAGAAACCAAATGGACATATAAATTTTGATTGATGTAAATCATCAATATTTTTAAATCCAGGTTTGATGAAATAATTAATAAAATCAAGTTTCAGGAATTATGTCTGGCAGTTAAAATAAAAAAAAATTAAAAAAACTTGACAAATTCTTAAAAATTATATATATTTTCCTATCCAAAAATTTAATATAGATAAATTATTAGTATTGAGAGGGAATAATAGAGTTCTTACTATTTAAATTCTGTTGTGGAAATTATTTATTTTCAGGTATAAAGGTTGTATCTTTATAAATTATTAGTCTTTAGTAATCTAAAGGAGGTGATGGGGCAAAATTTTTAAGGTTATTAAGAAACAAAAGGCGAGAGAAGTTATTAGAATTTAATAATAATTAAGGGAAAGGAGGTGAAGGAAAAAGAGTTTAATATGTTTTTTAGCGGATGTATGAAATGATTGGAGTGAGTAATTTGTGTGAGTTATTTATTATCTAAGAAAAAGGAGTTTAAAAAATGAAAAAAATAGTAAATATTCTTACCATTATTACATTA
>CAZKMO010000224.1:0-3816 GCA_964554015.1 uncultured bacterium | reverse complement strand
TATTTTCATTAAATATAAAACATTGCCCATTTAATTTCAACTGGTTATTTTAATATGATATTGAATCTGGATTACATAAAATAAAATTTTGTTTTTTTTAGATTGTGATTTAGTCTGGTTGAAAAATTACAGGTATTCTCCAAAGAAAATTTAATATATAGGAATACTTAAGTTCCTATATGTAGATATATATTTATTTGGGTGGGAGGGGGTGTGATATAATGTTAGGTGTAATAATCAATTTATAATGCGTGAGAATATTTTATGATAACAATGATAAGTATCTGTATAGCTGCCGCTGCTTTTATTATTACACTTTATGAAGTCCATGCAACAAGGCGACATAATCGATTATCTGTTCAACCAAATCTAACGTTTTATGGGGACGAAGAAAAAGGTGAATTTATTTTTCGATTACAGCTTAAAAATGAGGGGCTTGGACCGGCTATAATCACAAGATTTGAGATCAATATTGATGGTATAACTGTGGATGGCGGCGCTTCTCCAAAATCTTGGGATATTTTTTTTGATAAGCTAAATATAAAAAAGCCTTGGCACAGAAAAACATCTATTAGTCCAAATACAATATTAGGAGTCAATAGCTATGTAAATGTTCTTAGTTTTGGTTATATGAGAAATCAAAGTGACAAGATATTTTTAGAGAATTTAAAGAAAAGATTGCCAAATATAAAATTCATATGCAAATATAAATCAATGTATGGCTGCAAAGATATCGCTGAATATGATGGTAGCTTTTTTTATTAACAAAAATTGCTTCCGATCGTCCTGGGGTTGTGTCCCTGGACGCAGTAAAGCGGGGGCTCAGCCCCCATATAATAACCGCACCAGGGTAGAACCCTGGCGCGATCAAGGGTTTGAGCTATGAATGCAATTTTAAAATGGGCTTTGATAATTATTGCTACACCAATTGTAATAGTTATTTTATTAAATATTGGTTCAAACATATATTTTCACTTTATACCAAAACTTAAAAATCCTTCCGGGAAAATATTTGTAAATAAAGGTGATAGGTTTAAGGTATTGGAAGATATAAAAACAAATGCAGACACTAGTTGGAAAGCGCCGTATTCAGGTAGTTTTAAATGTGTAATACCAAAAGGTACTATTTTAATCGCTCCATATCAAGGATTACCTGATGTAAGAGGTTTTGCTTGTATTCCTGAAGATTATGAAAAGTTCGAAAATGAATATGTACCTATTGAAATAAGAGAGCATGAGAAATATGATGGCTATTCTTTTACTCTGTTATACAGAGATATTGGTAAAAAGGTCGTATTAATTAATGATAACTCACAATCAGAATAATGAATCACATAAACCATGTTCCTGGACAGGTGGCCATGATAAATATTAAAAAGGCTTAAGTTTCGTAGGGCGGGATTCATCCCGCCAAATAATCTGATCAACCTGAGAGACTCAAATGATGTGGTTATTGCAAACATGGGTAAGTGAATGTCGGGGTAAACCCCGACCTACAGGACTATATAGAGACATATATTTATGTGGGTGGGAGGGTGAATAATATTATGTTAGCCGTATATATTAATAATACAATGTATAAAATACCAACAAAAGCAATAACATATTAAAGGTAAATTATATTTGAGTGATCCAACCAAAACCATAATGGGATGGTTAGGTAAAGTATTCCTGATTTTATTAACTATTTTTTTAACAGCTTTTTCCAATGATATTCGGACTTATTTTGGCATATCCACACAATATCATCTGTTAACCCTACTAATAATACTGGTATTAATAATTCTAACATTAGTAACAATTATTCACTCCATTTTTGCATTCATAAAAAAACAGCAAAATAAAAGAACGATGCCGAATGAAAAACACAATAATAGTACATTTATTGAATCAACTAAAGAAAAACCTGAAATAAAGTATGTAAAATATGATGCCTTTCGATGGAAAGTTTCTGTTCTAAATGATAAATACAATGTAGCTAAATCTCCTATTTGTTTAATTTGTTGCATTCCAATAGATTTTTATCAAAATGAATGGGATAGTATAACCTATAAATGTGCAAAATGCGGTACTAATTATAACGAAAATTATAATATCCCCCAAATAAGAAAAGCATTGATTCTTGAGCTTAAAACACATGGTTTTAATAGAATAAAATTTATATATGATAAACCGTGTAAACAATGATTTAAATATGAACTCAATAGAACGCTACCGATCATCCTGGGGCTGTGCCCCCTTTGGTATTACTCAGAGCAGGCCTGGACGAAAAAAACGGGGGCTTAGCCCTCGCATAATAACCGCACCAGGGTAGAACCTGGCGTGATCAATAATTTATGTTAAACTCAGTTGGTGAATAATAAATGGTGGGCCGTTGGCCCATTCTATAAAACTACAAAACTTATGTTTTAATAACTTATTATATTTATTTTGTAAAAGTGTATATCAAAAATATTGAGAAGGTGGTAAATCATGAAGAATAGATATGGCTATAAAGTTCTATTTTGCCTTCTAGTTGTTTGGGGATATTTACACTCTCAGACACAATCTGTTTTGTTAAAAAAAGATATTCTTGTTATAAAGACTGAAGGTGTTGCTTTTCTGGGAACGGGTATCACAGAGGATGATGCAAAGACACTTGCAATCAATGATGCCAAACGAAATGCTATGGAATTAGCAGGAACATACCTTGAATCACACACCGAGGTTCTTAATTATACCTTGGTAAAGGACGAGATTATTACCTACACTGGTGGTTTGTTAAAGGTAAAAGTATTAGAAGAAGGCAGGAGTTTGATTAACGATATGTTTGCTTTTAGGGTTCGAATTTTATCTGCTATTGACACAAAATTATTAAACGAACGGATTAAAGAGATCAGAAGTAATAGAGCGTTGAAAAAACAGCTTGAAGCTGAAAGAGAAAGGAATAATCGTCTTGCTGTTCGAATTGCAGAATTGCAAGCTTCAGGTAGTACATCTAAGGAGACAGAAATTGAAAAAGTGATTTCTTCTCTTTCTGCTTCTGAATGGTTTTATAAAGGCATAGATGCGAAAGACCCCTATTTAGAAATTGAGTATTATACCAAAGCCATAGAACTTGAACCGGAGTCGGTTGAGGCTTATTATAACAGAGGGTGTGTTTATTCAAATTTAGCCCGCCATGAGGAAGCAATACAGGATTATACTAAAGCCATTGAGCTTTATCCCAATTTTGCCGATGCTTATATCAACCGAGGGAATGATTATCATCGTTTAAAGCGTGATGATGAAGCCATACGAGATTTTAACATATCTATCAAGCTAAATCCAGATGCGCATGCATATAATGGCCGAGGAATTGCTTATGGTAGTTTGGGTCTAATCCCCGAAGCAATACAGGATTTAAGCACAGCCATCCAACTGGATTCCAAAATTTATTCTGTTTATTATAACAGAGGAAATTTTTATAGTGATTTAAAACATTATGATGAAGCCATACAGGATTTTAATACAGCTATCTATCTGAATCCAAAGGATGCTGCTGTTTATAACAGCAGAGGAAAGGCTTTCATTTTTTTAGGACTAAAGGACGAAGCCTTACGAGATTTCACCAAAGCCATCGAACTGGATTTGAAAAATGTAGCGGCCTTTATTGGCCGTGGTAATGTTTATAAATTATTTGGTCGTTATGATCAAGCCATAAATGATTATAGCAAAGCTATTGAGTTAGATCCAAATGATCCAATTGCCTGTTTTAGCAGAGGAAATACTTACTTTTTCTATTTAAAAGAGAATGAGAAGGCAGTCAGTGATTATAACGAATATCTAAAATTGAAT
>CAZKMO010000223.1:0-3872 GCA_964554015.1 uncultured bacterium | reverse complement strand
AAGCAAGAATTAAATGAATTAAATAAAGAACTGCAGACTGCCGTAAAGGAAGAGCGTTATGAAGATGCCGCTAAAATCAGAGATAAAATCAACGAACTGAAAAAAAAGCCAAACTCTCAGAAAAAATAATTATATTTTACATTTTCATCTATTTTGCAAAAAAATCCATACCTTAAGTAATCAAAAATGGGGTTATTAAAATTTATTCCAATCGGAGACAGGGAATGGAGTCAGTGAGGATATATTCATAAAAAATAGAAAGTTAATACTTTTTTTAGGAGGGATGTGATTTTGCAGCACATTATTGTTTTGGGCACCGGAATAGTAGGAAGTGCAATCGTAAAAGACTTAGGCAGGGATTTCAGGATTACGGCAGCAGATAATAATCAAACGCAGTTGAATAAGATAAAAGCTGAACAGCCGCTTACCCCCATAGAAGCGGATCTTTCCCAAAAGGAAAATATAGCAAAAATTATTAAAGATGCTGATCTGGTTATTAATGCCCTTCCCGGGCATCTGGGCTTTAATACCCTGAAGACCATTATTGAACATAAGAAAAACACGGTGGATATTGCTTTTTTCAGTGAAGATCCCTTTCAACTGGATGATCTGGCCCGGGAAAAGGGGGTGACAGCGGTCATGGACTGCGGAGTGGCCCCGGGTTTGAACAATATGATAGCCGGGTACCATAATGAAAATATGACGGTTCATTCCTTTGAATGCCTGGTGGGAGGATTGCCGGTGGACAGGAGCGGACCCTATGAATATAAGGCTCCTTTTTCCCCTATTGATGTTCTGGAAGAGTATATCAGACCGGCCCGCCTGGTTGAAAAAGGTAAAATGATAACCAAACCCGCCTTATCTGATCCCAAACTGATTGACTTTGAGGAAGTGGGCACATTGGAATCATTTAATACGGACGGGCTGAGAACCTTAATTAAAACCATGTCTATCCCTGACATGAAGGAAAAAACCCTCCGCTATCCGGGTCACAGAAAATTAATGTATATATTCAGGGAATCCGGATTTTTTTCTAAAAAAGCCATAAAAGTCAATAACACCGAAATTTCTCCTCTGGAATTTACTTCCCAGCTTTTATTTCCTTTATGGAAATATAAGGAAAATGAGGAGGATTTTACCATTATGCGCATCACTATTAAAGGAACAGAAAAGGGAAAGGAGGTTGTAATTACCTATACTCTTTATGATACATTTGATCACCGGACAAATATATCATCTATGGCCAGAACCACCGGATATACCTGCACGGCTGCAGCCCGGCTTATATTAAATGATACATTTAAAAGAAAAGGAGTATCTCCGCCTGAATACCTGGGTGCAGATGAGGAGTGTTTTCATAAGATTATTAATCATCTGCAGGAACGGGATATAAAGTTAGATAAAAAGATCCAATCCGGATAAATTTTACTCCGCTAATATATAATTCATAAAAGGATTAAAATTATCTATTAGGAGTGATTAAGGATTCAAATAGTATTAAGGGTAGAATGGACATAATTGAGGAAATGTAATAGTGCTTCATATTGTACAAAATATTATCCCTTTATTTATCAGTTTTTTTATAGGTGTCTTTATCAGGAAAAGAAGGATACTTACCCAGGAAGAGGGGAAAAAGATATTAACATTAATTTTTTATTTTACTCTTCCCGCCTCAGTTTTCTTATCGGTTAATCAAATAACCCTTTCCCTGGAATATGTATATTTACCGGTTATTGCCGTGATAACCTTCTTAATCCTAACCGGAATTTCCTATATGGTATTCCGTCTTTATAAAAAATCACCCCAGAAATTCGGGGTGCTGGTAGTGGGAAGTATTATAATGAATATTGCTTTTATCTATCCCTATGCCTCTGCCGGGTATGGTGATTCCGGGTTCACTAAAGTAGTATTTTTTGATCTGGGTAATATCAGCATGACCTTCTCCCTAGCATATTGGATCGCCTGCAAATACGGATTGGGGGAAACCAGTAACCTGCATATAATAAAAAAAGTATTACAGTCTCCGCCTCTTTGGGCCCTGGCCATCGGATTACTGGTAAATATGCTCAGTATTCCCATTCCTCATTTTATGAATCTGTCCCTTAAGTTTTTAGCCCAGATGACATTTCCTATGATTATGATATGCCTGGGAATTATATTCTCCCTGCAAATTTCTTTTGACCATTTATTAATCAAGGTTTTGCTGCTACGATTTATAGGTGGATTTATTATGGGATATCTGTTGGTTACCCTTTTCGGTATTACCGGTGAGACCCGGATTATAATCTTACTCTGCTGCAGTGCTCCGGTGGGAATGAATACCATAATTTTTGCCACCCTGGCAGAGCTGGATACGGAAATAGCTGCCCATCTTGTATCCCTGGGCATTGGTCTGGGAATGATATTTACTACCGCCCTAATGTTATTGGCAGGATCATAATACCCAAGCATGTCCTTGATTATTATCATAAAAAGATTAAATTTAGATACAGCATTTTTAGGGAAATTACTTTAAAACGGGGGTAATGATTATGAAATTAAAATTATCCTTTTTTCTAATTTTTATATTTTTTTCAGCTTTCTTTAAGCCATCCCTGCACAGTCAAATAGCACCCTTAACCATAGCCGAATCCAGTAATTATAGCAAAACATCCTTATACAGTGATGTTCTCCTTTTCATCCAGGAGTTGCAGAAACTGAGTCCCGATATCAGAGTTACCAGTCTGGGAAAAAGTGTGGAAGGCAGGGAAATCCCCTTACTCATCCTGGGAGATCCGGTGCCTGCTTCCCCTCAGGATTTAGAGTATGATGACCGGGCCGTTGTCTATCTTCAGGCAAATATTCATGCCGGGGAAGTGGAAGGAAAAGAAGCCACCTTAATGCTGGCCAGGGATATCCTTCAGGATGATGATTTTCCTTTTCTTCAGGATCTGGTTATTCTGATCACTCCCCTGTTTAATCCGGATGGAAATGAAAAGATAAGTCCGGAAAACAGGAGAAACCAGAATGGTCCTGAACTGGTGGGGATACGATACAATGGTCAGAATCTGGATCTGAACCGGGATGCCATTAAACTGGAAAGTCCGGAAGTAGGGAATATGGTGGATAAAGTTTTGAATGGTTGGGATCCTGTAATACTGGTTGATTGTCATACCACCAATGGTTCCTATCATCAGGAGCCGGTTACTTTTGTATGGGGATATAATCCCAACGGAGATACGGTGCTCATAGATTATATGTATAATAAAGTTGCCCCCTTTATAAAGAAAAATATGAAAGAAAAATATGATATACTGGCAATGGAATACGGGAATTTTATGAGTTATGAAAATCTGGAAATGGGGTGGCAGCCTGCCGGCCCCCAGGTGCGGTATGTTACTAATTATATAGGATTGAGGAACAGGTTGGCTCTTCTGGATGAAAACTATGCTTACGCGGATTTTAAAACCAGAGTGAAAGGATGTTATGCTTTTCTCCGGTCAGTATTGGAATATTGTGCAGAAAACAGGGAAGAAATTCAGAATTTACTCCGGGAAGCGGATAAAAAGACCATAGTACGGGGATTAGATCCCTCCCCTACAGACTCCTTTGCCCTGGAATATGAGCAGCACTCATTGGAGAAAAAGATAATTATCCACGGGTATGAAATGAAAATCACTCCCCGGGAAGACAGTTGGCCTCTGATAGAAAAACTGGATAAGGAACGAATCTATGAGCTTCCCTATTACTGTCATTTTACCCCCAAACGATCGGTCCGCTTTCCACATGCTTATCTCTTGACCGGGGTCGGAAATGACATACTGTCCAAACTTTTGCAGCATGGCATTACAGTGGAACGATTAATTCAGCCGGCCACCCTGAAGGAGGAAGAA
>CAZKMO010000222.1:0-3958 GCA_964554015.1 uncultured bacterium | reverse complement strand
AATGATGAAATGTAAATACAAAACCAGAATTAAAATTTGTGGAATATCCACCAGAGAAGATGCTTTAACTGCAGTGGAATTGGGAGCAGATGCATTGGGATTTGTCTTTGCTCCCTCTCCCAGAAAAATTAGTCCCCCCAAAGCCCGAATGATAATATCCCAACTTCCTCCTTTTGTCATTTCGGTGGGAGTCTTTATGGATCAACCAATGAATATGGTAAAAAAGATAATTGAAATCACTAAAATTAATTTGATTCAGCTTCACGGGAAAGAAACTCAGAAATATTGTAGTAAATTTTTCCAACCTGTCATTAAAAGAATACCAATTAAGGGAAGTGAATCAGTCGATTATATACTATCGGTTATGAGTGAGTATGATGTAGCAGGATTCATCTTGGATCCGGGAGCAGGAAGCGGGAAAAAATTTAATTGGGATATTATATCCAAGATTAATAAGCCTGTGATTATTGCCGGTGGCCTTACTCCGGAAAATGTGGGGAGGTTGGTACAAAAATACCACCCTTATGCAGTGGATGTGTCATCCGGGGTGGAAATGTATCCCGGTAAAAAGGATAAAGATAAAATAAAAAAATTTATTAAGGAGGTGCGTGGTTGCTAACCTTACCAGATAAAAGAGGATACTGGGACGAATTTGGGGGACGATATGTACCGGAAACTCTAATGCCGGCTCTGGAAGAACTGGAGTTGGGATATGAAAATATAAAAAAAGATTCTAATTTTAAGGCTCAATTGCAGGAGCTTTTGGAAAAATATGTGGGAAGACCGACTCCCTTATATTTTGCCGCAAAATTAACTAAAAGAGTTGGGGGTGCAAAAATATATTTAAAGCGGGAAGACCTGGCTCATACCGGTGCGCATAAAATCAATAATACCCTGGGACAAATTCTTTTAGCCAAGAGAATGGGTAAGAAGAGGATTATTGCCGAAACCGGAGCAGGGCAGCATGGAGTGGCAACTGCCACTGCCTGTGCTTTAATGGATTTGGATTGTACGGTGTATATGGGCAGGGAAGATATCAAACGTCAAAAAATGAATGTGTTCAGAATGGAGCTGCTAGGATCGACCGTAGTTCCGGTTGACAGTGGTTCAGCGACTTTAAAGGATGCTATCAATGAAGCCATACGGGACTGGGTTACTAATGTTGATACTACTTATTACTGTATAGGATCTGTAGTAGGCCCTCATCCTTATCCCAGGATGGTAAGGGATTTTCAATCCATAATTGGCAGGGAAACCAGAGTACAAATAAAAAAAGAGGAAGGAAGAATGCCCCAGATGCTTATAGCCTGTGTAGGAGGGGGGAGTAATGCATTAGGATTGTTTTATCCTTTTCTTAATGATCCGGTGCAAATGGTAGGTGTGGAAGCAGGCGGCAGAGGAAAGAAGAACGGTGAACACGGAGCCTCCCTGACCAGGGGATCGGTGGGAGTGCTACATGGTGCCAAAAGTTTTATACTTCAGGACAGGTACGGACAAATTATGTTAACCCATTCTATTTCTGCCGGTCTTGATTACTCCGGAGTGGGCCCCGAACATTCTTATCTTAAGGAAAAGGGGAGGGTTAAGTATACGACTGTCAATGACCAGGAAGCTATGCAGGCTTTCAGGGTTTTATCAGAAACAGAAGGTATTCTTCCGGCTCTGGAAAGCTCACATGCTGTTGCCTATGTTTTAAAGCAGGTATCAAAGTTAAATAAAGAAGATCTGGTAATAGTCAATATATCCGGGAGAGGGGATAAAGATCTGGATATTATTGAGGGATTGATATGAAGATAGAGGATAAATTTGCTGAACTGCAACAGAGGGGAGAAGCAGCGCTTATAGCTTATTACACTTTTGGCTTTCCCAGTGTGGCAGAATCTCTAAAAAATATTTCCCTGCTGGCTGAAAACGGAGCTGATATGATTGAAATAGGCATTCCCTTTTCAGATCCGCTGGCCGATGGTCCGGTAATTCAGAGAGCATCCTATATTGCACTACAAAATAAGGTTAATTTGCCTCTGGTTTTCGATTCTCTTTCCCAACTGAAATGCAATATACCTTTAATCATAATGTCCTGTATTAATCCCATATTACGTTATGGCTTGAAAAAAACCCTGGAACAGAGTAAAAGGGCAAAGGTTTCCGGTTTTATTATTCAGGATCTTCCTGTGGATGAGGCGACTGAATATATTAATGTAGCCAATAGCAATAAAATCGATACAATTTTTCTCTTAACCCCTTCCTCTACGGAAGAGCGTATAAAAATGGGATTACAGTATTCAAAAGGATTTATCTATTGTGTCAGTGTAACCGGTACAACCGGCATGAGAAATAAAATAAATAACAGTACCATTGGTTTTATTCAGAAGGTCAGCAAATTAACCTCTATGCCGGTTGCGGTTGGATTTGGAGTATCCACCCAAGAGCAGGTAAGAGAACTAAAGAAATATGCGGATGGAATTATTATAGGAAGTCGTCTGATTAAGGCTGTGATGGATGGTGAAAATTTGTCTTATCTAATCAGAGAATTAAAACAAGGAACTTTATAATAGAGGAGATAAAATCATGAATGAGGTTTATCTGGATAACATCAGCTACTTTCATAGATGTATTGAATTAATGTCAACTCCGGTGGCAGTATATGAAAGGTTATATCAGGGTAAGAAAAACAGTTTTATTTATGAATCTTTGGAAGAATCGGGAAGACGGGGGAGGTATTCCTTTATCGGAGGGAACCCTTTTCTGATAATAACAGCCCGTAAAAATGATATTGAGGTTGTACATCACAATAAAAAAATTAAAATGAAAGGTAATCCATTTACTTTATTAAAAGATTATCTTTCCAAATTTAAATTTTTTGCTAATGTAAAACCTTTTCCCGGAGGAGCACTAGGATATGTGAGTTATGATGGGATACGGTATTTTGAAGAAATCCCTGATGAAAATAAGGATGAAATAGATGCCTATGACCTCTATTTTATGTTTCCGCAAGAAATAATTATTTTTGACCATGAAGAGAACATAATCAATATTATTATCTATTCAGATGATGAAGTAGAGTCACGGCTGGATTCTATTATAGACATAATTCATAGTAATCCCATAGAAGATAAAATTGATACTGATGTACAATGTAAGTCAAATGTTGAATTTTACTCAAATCTGGAAAAAGATGAATTTGAAAATATGGTTCATAGGGCTAAAGATTTTATTTATAACGGAGATATCTTTCAGGTTGTCCTTTCTCAACGATTGTGTTTTCCTATAAATGATGACCCTTTTACAGTATATAAAATTTTACGTAAAACCAATCCTTCCCCTTATATGTATTTTCTCAATCTTGATGTGGATTCAATTCTCGGTTCTTCACCCGAGATTCTAGTAAAATGCAGTGATAAAGAAGTCATTTCCCGTCCTTTAGCCGGCACTCGCCCCCGGGGAAAGGACCGCATGGAAGATATATGGTTTGAGCAAGAATTAAAAAATGATGATAAAGAAAGAGCAGAACATGTTATGCTGGTTGATCTGGCTCGTAATGATCTGGGCAGAGTGTGTGAATGGGGGAGTGTACAGACTACAGATTTTCTGGAAGTGGAGAGGTTTTCGCGGGTTATGCATCTTGTTTCCAATGTCAGCGGAAAATTAAAAGACGGTTATGATAGTATTGATCTTTTGAGGGCTACTTTTCCGGCGGGAACAGTATCAGGAGCACCCAAGATCCGGGCTATGGAAATCATAGATGAATTGGAACCAGTGCGTCGGGGAATATATTCGGGTTCAATTGGTTATTTAGGATTTAACGGTGATATGGATATGTGCATTGCTATCCGTATGATGGTGATTAAAGATAATATAGGATACATTCAGGCAGGAGCAGGTATAGTAGTAGATTCCAATCCAGAAAATGAGTATTATGAAACCTTAAATAAAGCAAAAGCTTTACTGCAGGCGGTTA
>CAZKMO010000221.1:0-4057 GCA_964554015.1 uncultured bacterium | reverse complement strand
ACGAGTTAAAGTCATATACTTATGAAGAAACTCTCGATTCTCTTCCTCCTCATCGCTCAAACCGGTTCGGAGATCCTTAATCTCTGTCCTATACAAGGTGGATTTTTTTTTACTTTCCTTTATCAGGAAGTACCGCATGGAGTCAAAAGTCGCCTCATTTGCGATATGGGACGAATGGGTTGTTACCACAAATTGGACAGGCCACGGATTTCCATCGTTGTAACTATTAGCAAATAACTTGCGTATTTCTTCTAGTTTCAGAATGAATACGCTCTGCATCTGAGGGTGCAGATGAGCTTCCGGCTCCTCAATAAAAATCAGGTGAACCCCCGAAGCCGGCTGTCTGTTTGCGAACTCCTTGAAGAACTCGAAGAGTTTAAGCAAGATGAAAATCAAGTTGCGTGGTCCTAATCCATTGTATGATTCAGGTAGGTTTACACCGTTCACTCCTTGATACCCTATCGTTGTATGGTTTGAAAATAGCTGTTCCACTTTAAGGATTGTTTCGGTACGAAGTTTTGGGTCAGTTAATCCTGGATACCCAAAGAGATCAAATGTAGGCGCAAGGTTTTTCAATTGTTCATTGAAATTCTTATCAATGTGGTCCTGTACGCTATCTGCTGCAGACTTTAGAGCTGTCGCAACAGCTTGGTCATCAGTGTTAGCTGTCTCAGACGATGCTGCGGTGAACAATTTTTCAAAAATTTTCCCGAGGACAGCTTTCTCTTTTATTGATGCATCATCAAGTGCGCGTTGTGCGTTGATGAAGTCAAATTGAAGTACTGCTCGCAGATTTGTAGCCTTTAGGGCCTTCCGATTTGTTGGATCGTTGGGATCCTGAGCTTCTATTTTTGCCTCGAATAGTTTTGGAATCTGCTCCTTGATGGATTTGAAGAAAACGGCCCTTTCATCTTCTAAACCTGTAAAAAACTGCTCGATTTTCCCGGGAGCTAATTCATATCTGATATTTATCTTGGTAAAAGTGCATTGTTCGTTTAAGTCGATGACGAAATCGGCGAGAGGACCGAGCTCTTCATCCCTCTTATATTCAACGTCCAATGTTGTTGATATGATTGGTAAAGTTTTCCGAATGTTAGCCTCATCCTCTTCATTTCGGTATAGTTTATATGCATTCCAAAATTGCTCATATACACCTAACGAAAAGTCTTCAAGTTTAAATTTTGGAAATTTCTCATCAAGGAGGCGTCGGAAAAGTTCGGTCAACGAAGTCTTGCCACTGTTATTCCGTCCGACGATAACTGTAGCACCATCTTCGAGACATATTTTCACATCTTCAAGAAGGCGAAAGTTTTTAATTGATATTTGAGTTATCTTCATTGTTTTAAGTTTCTCTCAATCTGTCTCTTATTTTCAAGTGTAAAATTGTTCACAATGTTCTGAACCGCAGCAGACATAGAGAATATCCGCTACGCTTCTTAATTTCATTTTATATATACCATCAATAACCACTTATTATTCAGTAAAGCCAATCTTTTAAAATATTGATAAATACATTAATAAAGTTCCACATTTATCAATTTCATAATTCTGATATTGATAAGCTTATCAATAAATGTGTTTATAAGTTTATCAATTTTTTTGGTCGCAAAAGTGTCACTAAAATAGTTTTTTTATCCGGATTTGGTATCATTTCTATTAACTAGCAAAAGGTTTAACATCCTGAAGTTTGGGAAAAATATCATTTTCTACTATTCCAATCATGGGTATCATTATCACAGAAAAATTACTTTAAAATGAGAAATAAACATTGTATTCTAACCATTTAATGCAAGAATGTCAAGAAAAATATAGAGAAATTGATATGTTTTGTTCCTGGACGGGCTGTCCGCAGGTGGTAAGTTCTTTGCCGCAGGGTCAGGAGCCCCTGCGGAACGAACAGATTTTTCATATCACCTCAACAGGATCAACATATAGAAAGGTGATTGAAGGAGATTTTACATGAATTCCAGCCCCTTCTCTTTTCTAAAGAGAGCTTGTCCTGAGTACTTCGATTAACTCAGTACAAGCTTGTCGAAAGAGGGGTTGGGGATGCGTTTAATCATATTCAATATCTTGCAATTGTAATAACAATTAATTACATTATTTTACTTTATAAAACAAAAAAGGATAACAATAAACTAATAACAGATTATATGAAAAAAATAAAATATATAATTGATTATTGTAAAAATTATTGTATCAGATTCTTAGGCGGATTAAAAAGCATACTCTTTATCTTTGTTATCGGAGTGGGTCTGTTATTACATTTTTATATTCAAGACATTATCAACCAGTTAAGAACAGAAACCCGATATCTGGTAGAAATCTATGCCCAAATGCATGCCCGGGTAGCTAATACATCCAACAGCAATTTACGATTTATATTCGAGGAAGTAATACAGCGAAAAGATCTTCCCATTATTCAAACAGATGCCGCCAAGGAACCTATTGCCTGGAAAGGAATCTCGGTCAACCCGGATGATAAATCACCGGAATCGATAAGAAAAGTAAAAAAAATATTAAAAAGATTTGAACAAAGCAGTGATCCCATTCCGGTTAAATATGAAGACACTATTTTCGGATATCTCTACTACGGTGATTCCATACTCATTAATAAACTGCAATGGCTTCCCTATGTGGAAGTAGGAATAGTAGGGATATTCATTATGGTCGGTTTTATTGGATATGCAAATATTAAAAAAAGCGAGCAGCGTAATATCTGGGTGGGGATGGCCAAGGAAACAGCTCATCAATTGGGAACTCCCTTATCCTCATTAATGGGATGGGTGGAAGTAATGAAAACACGAAAAAATATTAATGATCTGGAGATAACCCGGGAAATGGAGCAGGATCTGAAACGCCTGCAACGGGTTACCCAACGATTTTCCTTAATAAGCTCAAAACCTGATCTTAAAAAAGTGGACATACGATTGCTGCTCACAGAAATGGTTAAGTATATCCAAAAACAGACTCCTAAAATGGGACGAAGCATAACCATACATGAAGATTATCAAAAAATCCCTGATATTAATATAAATTATGATTTATTCTCCTGGGTTATTGAAAATTTATTGAAAAACAGTCTGGATGCCATAGATAAAAAAGAGGGAATAATTAATGTCCGGTTATTTTCAAATAGTAAAAACAAAATATGTATTGAGATTGAGGATAATGGTAAGGGAATTGAAAGTTCCAACCTTTCCTATATTTTTAAACCAGGGTATTCCACCAAAAAAAGAGGATGGGGATTAGGATTATCTCTCGCCACACGTATTATAAAGGAGTATCATGGAGGCAAACTTTTTGTGAAAGAAAGTAAGCCTAATAAAGGAACAGTAATGCGTATAGAACTGAATGTTGTTTAATCCGGCTTTGTTTTTCTCTTAAACCAAATTGCCAGAGGATAAATTTGCTCCGACTGTCATCCCCTTCTTTCTCTGCTCTACATTGCACGATTTTCCTGTAATTCCTTTAGGAAATTCTATTTTTTAACTGCCACGTTTTACTATAGATGCTCGTATATATAAATAGGAAATAAAAATAATTGCGTTCAGAAGAGTACAACCAACAAAAAATAATAAAAGAATGCAAAAAAGGGAAAATTTCAGCGCAGCATCTACTCTATAGGCATTACTATAGTTATGCCATGAGTATTTGCCTGAGATATGCCAAAACCAGAGAAACTGCAGAAGAGATATTAAATGACAGCTTTCTTAAGGTTTTTAGACACCTAAAAAAGTATAATTCCGATTATCCCTTTACATCCTGGTTGAGGAAAATAATTATCAATACTGCCATTGATTACTATAGAAAACAATTAAATAAAGAAGAATATTACCATAGCAATTTGGAAAAAATAATACAGTGTCAGAATAAAGCCATTGAAAACCTGGAAACGGACGATATCTTATATTTACTGAGGAAATTATCCCATACTCATAGAATGGTTTTCAATCTTTATGAAATGGAGGGATATAATCATAAAGAAATCGCGGAAATTATAGGAACAACCGAAGGGACCTCCCGATCTTATTTAAAACGGGCGAAAGAACAATTA
>CAZKMO010000220.1:3339-4062 GCA_964554015.1 uncultured bacterium | reverse complement strand
ATCCAGGGCAATCAGGAAATAGAGCAATTTTTCGAGTAAAATTTATTCTGCCCATATAATGTTGGCTTTGTGTGGCGCGCCCAACAGTTTCTGTCCGAATGCCGCGTTGAAAATGCTTCCAACGGCTTGGCACTTACTGCTGCCAATGTTGTTCTTCACCTTCGGCATTTATCTGTGAGGTGAAGAACACCTCACAGAGCGGAATATTTTGTAAAACACATTGAATAGTATTACCACTCGCATCTGTTATTAAATATTCACCAATCACCATTTTATTACATTTGGAATTTGAACATTGAAATGCTGCATCAACATAACTATTCTTTTTTGGACTAATGACTATAGCTACTTTAAAAAGTGGGGTCATATTATTATGACACCTAAAACATTTATCTGGATATTTGTCAAAATATACATTATATGGTTTTCCAGTAATTATATTTGCGGATTGATTAATTGCTGTCATGATATTAATCCTTATTATATAAATTTTTTTTTACTACTTTTATTTAATATTCCAGGATTTTATCCTGGCAAGATCTATATTGTAAAATTAAATCTTCCATTTTTATCCATTCTGGTGTAGAATCATAGATCGAAAAAATAAATATATTTTATGATACCTATTGTAGTGTTTTAATCCAAAATTTTATATCCTCTGAATGAATGTCAATTTCATTAAAGCCTAATTCATTTCTCATCAACTGCATTAATTTAATTCTA
>CAZKMO010000220.1:0-3329 GCA_964554015.1 uncultured bacterium | reverse complement strand
CATACAGCTTTTTGACCTTCTTTTGCACCAAAGCATCCCAAGAAAGCTTCAATAATATTTCTATCATCGGCAAATAGTACCAATTTATCATAGGCTATATTAATTTGTTCTGCTTTAGGTGGTTCACCTTTTTGCACAGGCACATTTGGAACATCTGGCCCAATATCAAATGGATAAGCAGTAAGTTGTTGATCAACTATAATTAGTGCTTCTATAAATGCCTTTCTCTTGGTATCCCACCTTTTTGTGTTAGCATTAACCTTTTCTGCAACAATTGGTTGCAGAATTGATTGACCCAAGAGAACTACAATTCCAACAACAATGGGTGAGATTAAATATTGTAATATCTCATTTCCCTTTTTAATTGAATCTCTATTATTATTCATTTTATATCCTCCTAGCAACCTAGTAAAGTATGATGGACCACTGGCCCATCTTATATAACTTTATGACAATCTCCAAATAATTTTATCCTTAGAGTTAAGATACTGTTCAGTATTTCAAAACCTGAAGCTAAAGTAATTTGCAGTATAGTCACTGAAGAAAATTATATTTTTATAGTAATAATTAAATTCTATAATGTCAAGAAAAAAGAATATTTGTGTAGTTAAAGTTATTCTTCACTTAAGGTAGATTAAGGAGTTTGGTAATTTGGGTAAAAACTCTTAGGGAGGTAAGCACACTCCGCCAATCAAAAAACCGCAGTCAAGGACTGCGGTTAACCAGTTCTTTGCCGCAGGGGCAGGAGCCCCTGCGGAACATAAGAAACAGATTAAGGGGTTGGGAAATCCGGTTTAAAACTTATAAGGATGACTTAAAAAAGTCTGCTTTTAAGTAATGATCAGAGACATAATTTTAATAATATATTATTTCTCAAGGAGATTCCGGATCGGAGTCCGGAATGACAGGCTGACGGAAGGGACTCTTTAGTCATCCAGGCATAAACTAAACTGAAATAAAATGCCCAGCCTACATAGGCTGGGCCATTAAACCACTGGACTTGTCACCCTTCGACAAGCTCAGGGTGACAAGTCCATAACCATATAAATAACTAAATTAAAAAATCTATTTACTCTCCTTTTTCTTCCGCATCCTGTCAATCAGATCATGCACCGTGATATACACCACCGGAATCAAGATCAGGGTGATCAAGGTGGAGGCTATGAGACCGCCCATTACAGTACGGGCCAGGGCTGCCTGAATTTCTCCCCCGGCGCCGCCCCCGAAGGATAGGGGCAGCATCCCCAAAACCGTGGTGCCGGCAGTCATCAGAATAGGACGGAGCCGTAGTCTTCCGGACTTCAGTACCGCCTGCCTGATTCCCAGTTTCTTTTCCCGGCGCATCAGATTGATATAATCCACCAGTACTATGGCATTATTCACCACAATTCCGATAAGCATGATGGCTCCCATCAGGCTTTGAATATTCAGAGAAGTACCGGTGATAAGAAGAGTGGGAACCACGCCCACAAAGGCCAGGGGAACCGATACCATCACGATCAGGGGATCCAGGAAACGTTCGAACTGGGCTGCCATGACCATATAAATTAGAACCACGGCCATGAGGATTGCCAAGAGAAAATCTCTTTGGGCTTTCTGCTGCTCTTCGTATTCCCCGCTGAAAATAAGGGAAAAATCTTCCGGCAGGGGAAAATCCCATAGTTTTTTCTGCAGTTTTTCCACTGCCACTCCCAGGGCCACTCCGCTCTTCAGATTGGCTGTGATATAGGTAACCCGCTGCCCATTGATGCGGTCAATGTCAGTAGGGCTGCGCTGCCGTCTGGTGTGGACCACGGCGGAAATTGGTATTATTTGTCCGGAATTGGTCCGGATGGAAATATTGTTCAAATCCAGGGTACTCAAACGATCTTTGGGCTGAAGTCGTACCAAAATGGGATATTCTTCTCCTCCTTCCCGGAATACGCCGGCCCGGCTCCCGCCGATATTAGTCTGAATCACCTGGGCAACCTGTCTGACCGTTAAGCCAAGTTCGGCTATTTTCTCCCGGTCAATAATCAAATTCTGCTCCGGTCTTCCTTCCCGTCTTCCGATACGAACATCGGCTATTTCCGGAACCTGTTCCATAATCTCCTTAATCTGCAAAGCCATTTGATTAGCCAGATCCAGATCATACCCCCGTAATTCAACCTGCACCTCTTCTGCTCCTCCCGAACCGAACAAACGCCGCAGCATCCAGAGCCCGGACTGAGCGGAAACCCTAATATCGGTTCCGGGAATCACTCCGGTGACATTCTGCCGAATTTGATCTGCAAGGTCAAAACTGCTTATGGTGCGCTCATCCGCACTTTTCAGGGCCAATTCCACTTCCGCATCTCCGGGACGGATCTGCACAGTCAGATGGCGAACCTGATCCATGGGGGTTACGGAGCGGACTATTTCTTCAACTTCCTGTAAATACTCGTTAACTACTGCTATATTGGTTCCCTGCGCCATTTGAAGATCAATACTTATTTCATCCGCATCGGTCTGAGGTGCAAGTTCAACCGGTATCAAAGACCAGAGAAAGAAAGTCGCAATCAGTAAAACACCGGTCACCAGAAAAACAATTTTTCTGTAGCGGATGGCTTTTTCCAACCAATGAGAATAAGATGTTTCCAGATAATAAAACCAGCGGCCAAGTCTGGTATGCCGGTCGTCACTGGTTTTCTGACCTGCTTTAACTGTGAGAAAACGGCTGCCCAGCATGGGTACTAAGGTAAGGGCAACCAGTAAGGAACACATCAAGGCAAATACAACTACCAGGGCCAGTTCTTTAAATAACATGGCAGAGACAGTCTGCATAAACACTATGGGAAGGAAAATAACCGAGGTAGTAAGTGTGGAGGCTACAATGGCGCCGGTAACCTGTTTGGTACCGGTGAGGGCACTCTCTTTCAAACCATGCCGGTTTTCCCGAAGTCTGACCATATTTTCCAGCACCACAATGGCATTATCCACAATAAGCCCAATGCCTAAGGCAAGACCTCCGAAGCTCATCTGGTTTAAAGTGAGATGGCTGAAATAAAGCAGGCCGAAGGTGGCAATCAGGGAAATAGGAATAGACAGGGCTATAATAAAAGTGGTGGATCCATTCCGTAAAAAGAGATATAAAATAAATATAGCCAGCAGTCCTCCCCAGATTGCTGCCTGTTCCACATTATGAATTGAGTTCTCAATGAATTCACTCTGATCAATAATCATAAGCATATTCAGGTCATCCCGTTCCCGGTTAATCTGCTCCATTTCTTTTCGGGCAGCCCGGGCCACGGCTACGGTATTGGCACCGGATTGTTTCCTGACTCCCAGTCTGATCATGGGCAGACCATCCA
>CAZKMO010000219.1:0-4102 GCA_964554015.1 uncultured bacterium | reverse complement strand
TGATTTTAAAAAACCACTGTTCCAGATCCTTTTGAATTACCTCAGCACCACATCTCTCACATAATCCTTCTACCACTTGTTCATTCGCCAGCACTGTCATACAGGAAGGACACCAGTTTACCGGTGCTTTTTTCCTATAAGCAAGCCCGTTTTTATATAAGAGCAGAAACAGCCATTGGGTCCATTTATAATATTCAGGGTTACTGGTATTTATCTCTTTTGACCAATCATACATAGCCCCGATATCTTTTAATTGCTTTCTTATTTCATTGACATTATCCTCAGTAGAATCAGCGGGATGTATCCCTTTTTTAATAGCCGCATTTTCCGCCGGAAGTCCGAAAGCGTCATATCCCATGGGTTCGAATACATTATATCCCTGCATACGTTTAAAGCGGGCCCAGGTATCAGTGGGCGCATAGTTATACCAATGGCCGATGTGAAGTTTATCACCAGAAGGGTATATAAACATAACCAGACAGTAGAGATTTTCTTTATCTTCTTGATTTAGGTCCGTTTTATAAAGATTATTATCCTGCCAGTACTTTCTCCACTTTTTTTCTATTTCTGTAAATTTATATTCACTCATCTTTCTACCTCTGTTGAGTTATCCGACTTCATGGGATCAAAAATAAATATAATAAATGATTAAAAAAAAACAAAATAAATTTCATATAATCTAATAAAACATTTTGATTTACTAAAATCTTTAATAAATTTACCTTAATGATAAAACATGAAAAAACCTGGCAATGGTACTGTGTGCTGATAATAATAAACTGGTATCACTGTTGTTTTCCCCACACTTTCTTTGTAGACATCAACCATCAAAACAGTAATGACAGTAATAAGGGTACCTTAACTAATCCCTGGAAAACCATCCAGCATGCAATTGATATTCTCCTGCCCGGAGACACTGTTTTTATAAGACAGGGATCCTATTACGAAAATCTTACCACCCAAAGAAGTGGAAACACTACAGATGGTTATATTACTTTCTCAGCCTATCCCCAGGAAACACCGGTTATTAACGGAACCGGTGTTGCAGCCAGCAATACCGGATTCACTATAACTCATTCCTATATACAGCTTATCGGACTGGAATTGAAAAATTGGATTAACGGAATCTGGATGGAGGAAGCGGATAATGTTCTAATTTCTGCATGTGAAATTCACCAGGTAGTGTATGGTATAGGAGCTGCTGATGGCACTCATGACTTCAGACTTGATAGTGTTGTAATGCATCACTTTGATTTATATGGCTTTGATGCCTCTCCTTCCGGGGGCAAGGATTGTTATAATGGAAAATTTTATAATTGTGTATCTCATACCGGAAGAGACGGCACCCAAAATGTGGATGGATTTGCCCTGGGTCATGGAACCCAACATAACTTTATTTTTGATAACTGTTTAACCTATAATGTATACGATGGTTTTGACATTAGTAGTAGAAATACTACTTTAACCGGCTGCACAGCTCGTGAATGCTGGAACAGTGGATATAAAATCTGGCAGGATAGTGTTACTTTAATAAATTGTTTAAGCTACAATAATAGCATTGCAAATGTGGAAATTGACTGGGATGGTAAAGCTAAAAAAGTCTCTCTGATTAATTGTACTTTCCACCAAGCAGACACGTATAACATCTGGATTGAAAACAGTTCGGATATACTCTACATGATAAATTGCATACTCTCAGGCGGAGATAATATTGGTCTTGCTTTTGAACAGCATTCAGCTAAAAATTATCAAGGGGATTACAACCTCTTTCATAATGATAATGAATATCGAGTCATAGCTGTCGGCTACAGTGATGAATTCTCTTGGGAGCAGATCAAGGCAGGTGAGTGGATGGCCTACAGTGGGCAGGACTCCCATTCTCTCTATACTGATGAGGCCAGTCAAATTTATATCAGTCCTGCAACTAATGATTTTCATTTGAAAGATACAAGTCCAGCCATTGATAAGGGAACAGCCCTAGGTGCACCTAGTTATGATTATGAAGGAAATTCAAGACCAGCGGGTAATAATTTCGACATTGGCGCCTACGAATATCAACCTGATACTGATATAAGGATTCTGAATCACAATCAATATCACTCCCCTAATATTATACTTTACTCTAATTATCCTAATCCTTTCAATTCCAATACAACTATTACCTATTACTTAAAATGTCACGCTTATATAAATCTTGACATTGTAGATGTATTCGGCCGAATTATCCGAAATCTGATGCACTCATCTCAAAATTCAGGAGTACATCAGATTACCTGGGATGGCAAAGATAATCTTAAAAGAACTGTTTCATCTGGTGTGTATTTCCTAAAAATTCAGAATAAGACTTGTGTACTAATTAAAAAAATGTTATTTTTGAAATAGATAGTACTTGGTAACCTTCAAAGGAGGAAGAAATGATATGTCCTGCCTGTGGAAATAATTTAAGCAAATTAATCATTGACAATATTGAATTCGATGTATGTAAAGGTGGATGCGGAGGGGTGTGGTTTGACTGGTTGGAATTGCAAAAAGTAGATGAACAGCAGGAAGCAGCCGGGGAAGAACTTCTTGACATTCAACGGGACCCGAATATAAAAATTGATTTCTCCCAAAAAAGAAAATGCCCTAAATGCAATGATGTAGTAATGATGCAGCATTTCTTCAGTGTAAAAAGAAAAATAGCGGTAGACGAGTGCCCCAAATGCGGAGGATTCTGGCTGGATTGCGGTGAACTCAGAGAAATACGTAACCAATACAAAACAGAAGAAGAACGGAAAAAGGCAGCTCAAAAATTTGTCAAAGAAGTGGCTGATCCTCAACTAAAAGAAATGGAAAAAGAATCTAAAGAAAAATATGAAAAAGCCCGTAAGGTTGCTCACATGTTTAGATACATCTGTCCCAGTTACTATATTCCCGGTGATCAGTCATGGGGGGCATATTGATAATCTAATCACCGGAGGATTATTCCCTTATCTTCTGCCTACAATATACTTATACATTATACTGATAAACCAATAAGTCATTAAAAACCATGAAACTAAATATTTCTGAAATCAAAATCAATCCTAGGATACGTCAGGATAGGGGTGATCTGTCTTCCCTGAAACAATCTATCCAAAAAATGGGATTGCTCCAGCCTATAATTGTAAACACCAAAAAGGAGCTGATCAGTGGGTTCCGACGTCTTGAGGCCTGCCGCCAGCTGGGATGGGAGGAGATAGAAGTAAAAATGATCGAAACCGAGGGTGATATATTAAAAAAGCTGGATATTGAATATCATGAAAATCTGGGAAGACTGAATTTAAATTCCGAGGAAAAACAGAAATATGCAAAAACCCGAGAAAAGCTCCTTCATCCTCACCAATCCATAAATAAATTTCTTTTCTGGCTAAAAAAAATCTGGGAAAAAATAAAATCGCTTTTTAGCCTAAAATCATAGTACTAGTATAGATTGAATCCTTTTTGCTATTCAAATTAATCTTCTCTATTGTATCTAAGATAACCATCTCCCCTTATAAAAAAATTAAGATAAATCCAGAGGATTAATGCTTTTCTCAGACAAAGCATAGGCATGCTTACGAAAACCTTTATTTATAGCCCAAACTATAGCATTACTCTTAAAAGAAAGTTTACCTATTCCCTGCAGATTCCTTTTCAGCATGGGACTTAATTTATAAAACTCCTTTATAGTCCAAATCCAACTCTCGTACAGTTTATCCCTGGTCATCAACTTGGGTTTGAACACTACCTCATTAGCTTCAAATGATAGCCACCACCTTTCATCTATAAGCCTGTTTTCTTCTTTTAATTTTTGATATAACCTGGTTCCCGGGTAGGGCATTAAAATACAAAATTCTGCCATATCGATTTTACTTTTATAAAGAAAATTTAACAATTCTTCAAAATAAAATTCATCCTGGGAATCAAGACCAATAATAAAAGATCCCAATATTGAAATTCCGTGATCGTGAAATTTTTTTATGGTTTCGATATAGTCATTTTTCATATTTTGTTTTTTTCCCACTTCCTTAAGACTTTTACTCGATATACTTTCGAACCCCACTAATAATGCCTTACAACCACTTTTCTGCAGAAGTGCTAA
>CAZKMO010000218.1:0-4127 GCA_964554015.1 uncultured bacterium | reverse complement strand
AATCCTCCTCCTTTACTGGATTGTAAGAGAATACTAATAACCAAAAGAATACAGATTAGAACATGTAAAATAGTTAATAATGTTATCATTAATTATACCTCGTACCTCATTCACATGATTTAATAATTGCTATAAAACTTTTCGCGTCCAAGCTTGCTCCCCCCACTAAAGCCCCGTCAATATCTTTTTGGGATAGCAATTCTTTAGCATTATCGGGTTTTACACTGCCCCCATATTGAATACGAATCGTTTCAGCTATTTCCCTATTGTAATTATTTTTAATCCAGTTTCATGGACCTGCTGTGCTTGTTCCGGAGTAGCTGTTTTACCGGTTCCAATTGCCCATACTGGTTCATATGCTACTGTAATTTTCTCAATCTCATCGGTTTGTAATCCTTTTAAACAGCCTTCTATTTGGGTTTTTACCACCTGCTCTGTGTCGCCATTTTCTCTCTCGTGTAATGACTCTCCTACACAGACAATGGGAAGTAAATGGGAAGCAATGGCTAATTTTATTTTTTTATTGATAAGCTCATCATCTTCTTTAAAAAATTTTCTTCTTTCTGAATGTCCCAAAATGACATACGTACAGCCCACATCTTTCACCATATCCGGAGACACTTCACCTGTGAAAGCTCCGCTTCTTTCCCAGCCCATATTCTGAGCACCAACTGCTATATCTGAATCTTTAAGAATTTCTACTGCTAAGGATAAGTAGGGATAGGGAGGGCATACAGCTATATCAACCCCACTTACTTCTGCTGCCATTTTTTTTAATTGGGAAAGCAGAGTGTTTACTTCACCAAATGTTTTATTCATTTTCCAGTTTCCGGCAATAAAATACGTCCTCATTCTATATCCTCATCATTTTTTTATTCTTTATCAGTGAGAGCGTCCACTCCGGGGAGGGTTTTACCCTGTAATAATTCAAGGGAAGCACCACCTCCGGTGGAAACATGAGACATTTCAGATACTACCCCGGCCTTTTTCACCGCTGAAGCTGAATCACCACCCCCGATAATAGTAATTGCTCCTTTTTTAGTCACTTTGGCTAAAATCTTAGCAATCTCCAAAGTTCCTTTAGCGGTTTCATCTATCTCGAAGACTCCCATAGGGCCATTCCACACCACAGTTTTAGAAGCCATACATATTTCTGAAAATTTTTCTATTGATTTAGGGCCAATATCCAGTCCAATCCAGGAAGAAGGGATATTATCCACAGAAACGACTTTAGTGGTCCCCAGAGTTCGATTTTTAGGATCAAAGGCATCGGAAACAACACAATCAACAGGAAGATTAAATTTATCCCTGTTTTTGTCAAGCATATCCTTAACCATTTCCAGGCTTGACTCATCCAAGAGGGACGTGCCAATTTCCCTTCCTTCCGCTTTCAAAAAAGTAAACATCATACCACCGCCGATAACAATAGTATCGACCTTATCAATAATATTTTCAATCACTGGTATTTTATCTGCTATCTTGGCACCACCTAATATGGCAGTGAAGGGTTTATCCGGATTGCTAATGGCATTATCTAAATAATCAATCTCCTTTTCCATTAAGAATCCGGCGGCACATTGTTCAAAATAGCGGGTAACTCCCTCGGTTGAGGCATGGGCTCTGTGTGCTGATCCAAAGGCATCATTTACGTATACATCACCCCACTGGGCTAATTTCCGGGCAAATTCAGGATCATTCTTTTTTTCCTCTTTATGAAACCGCAGATTTTCCAGCACTAAAACCTCACCATCTTTCAGGGATTTTACTGCATTTTCTACTTCAGGGCCAATGCAGTCTTCCACAAAAGCAACCGGTTTCCCTAATAATTTTTCCAGAGTTTGAGCTGCAGGTTTTAAACTCATTTCAGGCACCCTGATTCCACCTGGTCGGCCCAAATGAGACATTAAAACCAATCGGGCTCCTTGGTCAATTGCATATTGTATGGTCGGCAATGCCGCTCTAATTCTTTTGTCGTCAGTGACCTTCTGGTTCTCATCCAGGGGCACATTGAAATCAACCCGCATCAAAACATATTTGGATTTGATATTAAGATCTTTAATAAGTAACTTCTTCATTTTTTACATTCCTGCCATCTTTACTATGAGATCAACCATTCTACAGGAATAGCCCCATTCATTGTCATACCAGGATATGACTTTAACCAGATTTGAACCCAGTACCATAGTAGCCTCACTATCAAAAATACTGGAATGAGAATTTCCAATTATATCCACGGATACAACAGGATCAGTACAATACTCCAGAATTCCCTTCATGGGTCCATCAGCATACTTTTTAAAGGCATCCTTGACCTGATCCAGGGTAACATCTTTTTCTAATTCTGCCACCAAATCAACCAAAGAACCGTCACAAACCGGAACCCGGACTGCCATACCATTTAATTTACCATCCAACTGGGGGTATACCTTTCCGGTTGCTATGGCGGCACCGGTAGTTGTGGGAATCATGGAAACTGCCGAGGCTCGGGCTCTTCTGGGATCTTTATGGGGAGCATCTAAAACTTGCTGATCATTGGTATAAGCATGAATGGTGGTCATCAAGCCTTTCTTTACACCAAATGATTCATGCAGTACTTTTGCCACCGGGGCCAAACAGTTGGTGGTACAGGAAGCATTGGATACAATCTGATGCTCTGATTTAAGATCATCATCATTCACTCCCAGAACAATGGTAGCGTCAATTTTATCCTTTGCCGGAACAGAAAGAAGAACTTTACGGGCTCCTGCTTCCAGGTGAGCTGCTATCTGATCCCTTTTTCTGAAAACTCCGGTAGATTCCACAGCTACTTCTACTCCCATATTTTTCCAGGGCAGTTTAGCCGGGTCTCTTTCTGTAAGTACCTTAATTTCTTCTCCGTCCACAATCAGACTATTATCTTTTGCTTCCACTGATCCGTCGAATTTTCCATGCACAGAATCATATTTTAACAGATTAGCAAGCGCTTTTGCATCAGTGATATCGTTTACTGCCAATACCTTCACATCATCTCTTTTATGTGCAATTCTAAATACCAAACGACCAATTCTGCCAAATCCATTAATTCCAATTTTTACTGCCATAGTTATCCTCCAAAACATAAATTATTAATTATTAACTTACTTATAAACCTTAATAAAATTATATTAACCTTATATTTTAAGGTGACTATTATTATATAAATTTTTCCTTTAAATGTCAAGTATTAATATTACTTTGCTAATTTTTTCTTAAGCTAAATATATAAAAAAAGCAGGGAATAACTTCCCTGCTTATAAAAGGAGAGTAAAGAATGAGAGTATAGATTTTTTTAAATCATTTATAAGGATAAAAGACGATTAAACTTCAGGAGAAATACATTATGGGGATGAATACTGAATAAATCATTCATATCCCTGTAATAGGCAAAATTACCCTGAGTAATACATCCGGTTCTGCCCTGACTCCAAACCAGGTAAAGGGTTGAGCCGGGTTGATATTCCCACCTGACCACCAGATTGGACTGAAACTGTCTGAAATTAAAGTCCGGAAAATCAATACTATAATCTGTCTGACCATCCTTATCCTCATCAATGGAATAGGTTTCCTCCTCAGTATTGGTTTTGATTTCCTGGGAAGTAAAGGTGTGAAATCTATCCCTAAATTTTTCCGCTCTGGGATTGGTAATATTTTTAAAATGTGAATACTTTGCCCCTGAGATAAAGGGCTGACCATAATATTGAATGGTTAGATTGGGAGAAAGGGTATAATTTAGTCTGAAAGAGAAATACACGGTATTTTGTTTGATGGTGGCAAAAATATACCTGTCTTTATCTTCTATTTCTAATTGATCTACATACTGAAGCTTGTTTCGGTAATAATCGTACTCTGGTTCAATGGATAGGGTGACAGCATTGCTGGGACGGAAAGTACAACCAAACCAAGAACTCAGGGAAAGATTGCTGTCGTTATCATTTATTTTAATCCATCTGCCCAAATAAAAATAGAATTTTTTCCTGCTGTCCGATTGCACATTTAAAGAAAGACTCCAATCTCCGGGTTGGATAAATGAAGGTCCCCCTCGTAGAAAAGTTGTTGATACAGATTCAAAATTTCGGGTGAGGGATCCGTTGAGATACCAGTAATTTTTA
>CAZKMO010000217.1:0-4164 GCA_964554015.1 uncultured bacterium | reverse complement strand
TATTCTTTTTTTCTTTTTTGAAGCGTATTCCACATGTCATAGTGTGATTGCAAATTGATCCAGAAATCAGGTGTTGTGTTAAAAAATTTGGCCAATCGAAAGGCAGTATCAGGTGTGATAGAACGTTTTCCAAGTATGATCTCATTTATTCTTACACGTGTTATACCTATGGCATCAGCAAGTTGTTGCTGTGTCATATTTAATTCTTCAAGATATTCATAACGAAGTACTTCACCAGGGTGGGTGGGTTGTCTACTTTTTGGTAACATAGTTTAATTATCTCCTAATGGTATTGTACCAATTCAAGGTTGTGAATATCCCCATCTTTAAAAATGAAACATAATCTCCAAGGACCATTGACAGATATTGCCCATTGGCCTTTCCTGTCTCCAGATAATTTATGAAGATGATTTGAAGGGGGTGATTTCAAATCAATAATATCCGAAGCACTATGTAACATATCTAATTTTCGTAATAGTCTTTTTGACATATCTTGTGGTATTCTTTTGTTAGAACCTGAATTCCAAAAATCCTCCAACCATGATTGTTTAAAACTGACTATCATATAACAATATAATATATAACGTTGCTCATTGCAAGTAAAATTTACTTTTATGACATTTATACAGATAACATAATATTATACACCCTACCACCCACATAACTATATGTCTATATATAGGAATAAATGTGTATATATAAGCATATATTTTTTAAGTTCCTATATATAGGAATAAAAGTATTCCTATATATAAACATTTTTTGGGATAATACTTGTTGTTCCTTTCCAATATAACCATATATTTTAAAATTAACTCTCATATCTCAAAAGAACTAATATTCCCAAGGTATCCTAATAATTGAATATTTAATATGAAAAAAGTAATTAATCCTTATTTAATAATTTATTCGTATAATGTCAAGGATTTTTTGGGAAAAAATTAAATTTATCATTGAATTAAATATCTCATCAGAAATACCACCTCTATCATGGAAACCCGGTTTAGTAAATAAAGATGTTCCTTTGCTGCTTTTTCCAGAATGTTTTCAAGTATCGAATACTGATCAATATCAATTGACCTGCGAACGTCAAACTTTTAAAATGAGGTAAAAGCTTCCTGGATATTTAACAATGAAATTTACATTTCATAAAGAAATGCATTTTTAACGCTCGATTTCGATGTATTTCAAAAGATCATTGACTCCGGATTCACAGCCCGGGTGCATGTTAACTCTTTCATTATTAACTATTTAATAATTTTTTTACCACTATTTATAATAACAATTTTAGGAATAAACATACATATTTTTGTGAAATACATAACCTATCTCTGTCCGGTGGTCTGGTATTTGCCAGGAGCTATTAGCGAGAAGGATAGACATTACATTGTATTTCAATTTGAAAGCTAGGGTAGAAAATGAACCGTACCTTAATAAAATATTTTTTTAAACACCGATTAGAAGAGCCTGATTTCTCGGAGACCTTGCTCACAGGTTCAACGAAAATCCAAAAACCATTTAAAAAAATCTATCAAACTAAAAGAGAATACCCATATGTCTTTATTACATGAACACATTCATACCTCATCGGAATTTATTTGTTTCAAACTGGGACAAGAAGAGTTCGGTGTCGATATCCTGAAGGTAAGGGAAATCGTTCCTTTACAATATATCGCCAATCTTCCCCAAACTCCCAAAACTGTGGCCGGTATTATCAACTTACGTGGCAATCTGATCCCGGTGATCAACCTTCGCAGAAAATTCGGTCTTGATCAGATTGATTCGGATGATAAAACACGAATCATTGTTTTTTCAATTGCCAACAAGCTTATCGGCATGATCGTAGACCGCGTTGAACGCGTGTTTCGGATGAAGGAGGATCAGTTCGAATTACCCCCGGATCTTGGCATTGGTCAAATCCAGGATTATGTGGTGGGAATAGGTAAATCAGACCAATCTCTTGTCATCCTGATTGACGTTGAAAAAATATTGACTGATGAAGAGATGCTCCAACTTGAAGACCTTCAGAAAATGAAAAAGGCATATCAGGATGGAGATTCAAAACAAGAAGATAAAGAAGTAACACCTCCCTCAACTTCCCCCATAAATAAGGCAAACAAACCTATTGATAAAAAAGACGAACTAAAGAAATCATCAAAGAGCAAAAACCGAAATAAAGCAATTAAAAAGAAACGTATTTCAAAATCGAAAAAATAAAAAATGGAGCACACTATGTTGAACAGACTTTCCATTAAAAATCGAATCATCCTGTTAATTACAGGAATTGCACTGTTGTTCAGTGTTTTATTAGCCTATACACCCAATCAAGCCCGAAAACTTGGATCAGACATTTTAATCAATGATATAGCCTTTATTACCAGTCTTTTGTCTGAAAATCTAGCATTGGGTATGCAGACCCGAATTTTGGATGATGGTAGCACACTGAACCAAACCCTCGATTTGATTAGACACCTGGGTTCAAAAGACAATCAGGCCATACTCAATGTAATGATATACGATGAAAACGGCACCTATGTGGAATCTCTATATAAAGAAAGACAAAAACCTTTGCATCAATGCAGCGAATTGGAAATCGAAAATGCCTCGAACCAAGTACAGGCCTGGATGCCGATGAAGGATATGGATCAAAATTTACTGGGATATATTGGTATTGAATTCTCTAAAAAATTGATGAATACAAAATCCCGCCAGCTGTTTATACTCATGGTGATCATCGCCCTCTGCATATTTGCAGGAACCTTATTTGGAGGCATTCTTTTAGCCAAGGGCGTCACCAAGGGAATTGAAAATGCCATCGTACTCATGCAAGATATTGCCCAAGGCGAAGGGGATTTGACCAAACGATTGCCGGCAGAATCAGAGGACGAAGTGGGCAAACTCAACCAATGGGTAAACGCCTTTATGGATAAACTCCATGATTTGATGGGTAAAGTCAAGGTCAATACGGAACAAGTCAATCAAGGTATTATGAAGATATCAACTGCATCCGCAGAGCTCGCTTCCGGTGCTGAGGAACAAACCTATCAAGCATCCTCGGTATCCTCCAGTGTCCAGGAAATGACCGCATCCATTGCCCAAAATGCCCAAAACGCCGGTCAAACGGCAAAAATCAGTGAAGAAGCAACGGCCAAAGCAAAAGAGGGTTCACAAGCCATGCAACAGACACGAAAGAGCATGGAGGAAATCGTTCTCTCAACCGAAAAACTTAGGGAAATCATAACAACATTGACCAACCGAGCCGATCAGATCGGAAGCATAATTCAGGTTATCGATAAAATTGCTGATCAAACCGATCTCCTTGCTCTGAATGCTGCTGTAGAAGCTGCCAGAGCCGGTGAGCAGGGATCCGGATTTGCAGTGGTTGCGGATGAAGTTCGTAAGCTAGCAGAGCGTACCACGGATGCAACCAAACAAATCGCCGAAACCATCGAATCCATTCAAAATGACACAAAAATGGCATCGGAATCCATGGACGAAGCCAACACCAACGTACAAAAGGGCAGGGATGCCTCAGAAAATTCTGAAAAGGTTCTAGAAGAAATAGTAACCACGTTTGCCAAAGCCATGGACATGATCCAGCAAATCGCAGCTGCTTCCGAAGAACAGAGTGCTGGAGCAGAAGAAATTTCCAGCAGCATGGAATCGATCAGCACTGTAACCAAACAATCTGCAGACAATACAGAAGTCGTGGCTTCTGTGGCCAACAAGCTTGATACCCAGGCCAAATTACTGGGTGATGTTGTTGGACAATTTAAACTGAAAGAAAAATAGAAAATAAGAACATCCATATGGAATTGACCGCATTAAACGAATATAATATGAAAACAGTTAACGAAAGTGAATTTCAATTGATTAGGCGATTGATTTATCACCAAACCGGTATTTTCCTCAACGATCATAAAAAAACCATGATGGCAAACCGTCTTCGTATTAGACTCAAAACACTGGGTATTGATAATTATAAAAGATATTACGACTATGTGACCAAAGAGCCGGCCGGACGACGGGAATTAACAGAATGTATCAATTGTTTGACCACCAATGAAACCTACTTTTTTAGACACCGTGAACAAATTGAATTTTTGGTTGAAAACATCCTGCCCGAACTCAGAAACCAATATAAACCAAGTCAAAAAATAAAAA
>CAZKMO010000216.1:0-4204 GCA_964554015.1 uncultured bacterium | reverse complement strand
TTCCGGCAGTCAGGGACTGCCTCTATGCTTTGCCACAGGAGCAGAAGCCCCTATGGAGTGGAATTATTTTCTCAATTTATAAACGGTGGATCAAGACCCTCCCTAGGTTACTGTCATTATTTTCATTTTATTATACCTGAAAATCTAAAAAAGTTAAATAAAAAATTTGTATTTTAGCATTTCATCTCTTATATTTTTATTACCTTATAACAAAAAAACATAAATAAAATTCCTAAAATAAAAAGTCCTTTTATGATTAAAAAAGTTGTAAAAATTCAAACCTTAGAACAACATAAAAAACATTCAATTAAAGACGATTTAGCCTACTGGCTAAACAAAACACCGGAAGAACGAATAACAGCAGTGGAATATTTAAGAAGGCAATATCATGGAAGTGCAACCCGACTTCAAAGATCTCTTAGAGTTATTCAACGCCTACAAAGTTAAATATATAATTGTCGGTGGATATGCTCTAGCTTTTCACGGAGCTCCTCGTTATACCGGGGATATGGACATTTATGTGAAGCCCGAGTCTGAAAATGCTAACAGAATAATGAAAGCCCTAAAAGATTTCGGATTTGGATCAGCGGGAGTAACATCAAAAGATTTAAAAAAGCCTGATAATGTTATTCAGCTTGGAGTCCCACCAGTAAGGATAGATATTATTACTTCAATATCAGGAATTACCTGGGCAGATGCCTATTCAGGATGTGTAGATGGTGAATATGGTAATATAGCGGTAAAATATATAGGATTAAATGAATTTATCATTAATAAACGCACTACAGGAAGAAAAAAAGATTTATCAGATTTAGAAGCACTTGGTAAAGATTAAATTCAGGCCTCAAAGGTTTTGAAAACCTCTGAGGTCTTTAACTTTAATAAATATAATCGTTCCGGCAGCCAGGGACTGCCTCTAACCGGTTTTCAGCTGCCAAAGATGAAGAATAACCTAACAGTGTGAAAAAATCAACCTAGTTATTTAAACAGGATCATTTTTTTCTGGGCAATAAACGTATTGGTTTCAAGACGATAGATATAAATACCAGAAGCCAGGTTGCTGCCGTCAAATTCAAATATATAAGACCCGGCTGTTAATCGCTGGTTTACCAGAGTTTTTATTTTCTGTCCCAAGGTATTAAACACAGTCAAATTCACCTTAGATGGTGCACCGAGGTTAAATTTAATCTTTGTCCTGGGATTAAAGGGATTGGGATAGTTTTGCTCCAGAACAAAGGATACAGGGACATTCCGGTCTTTATTTATCTCTACTGTGGGATCTACAAATGAAGTTTTGCCAATCCAGATGGTATCTCCTGATAAGGTAGACCAATTAGTTTTACTTTGTCCGGCAAGCATGAATGAGTTGATATATACTCCGTTTGCCTGCGTTATATTATTATTACAATTGGTTACCAAGGTAGTAAGATTTGTAATCGTGTTTGCATCGCCTTCGGCATTGAAAAGGTCAATCCCTGATGAATTTTTAAAAAGATATTTATACCAGGCATTGTTGATATCAACCCCGGAAGTGCCGCTGGTATACTTTATTTCAAAGGTTATTTCTTCAGCACCCATAGGAACCAGTACAGAGTCCATAAGGGTAACCGATTGATCCCATTGGTCCACAACTAGCTGTAAATATGTTGCTGTATCAATATCAACGATTGCCATTCCTGCTCCCAGAGAATCCTGGGGGTAAGCTGCCGGATCAAAAATTACATATTGGTCCAGTGGTTCTATGGTTTTATACAAAATAAAATTATCAAAATATATGAGATTGGCCTTATCGTATTGTATAGCAAACTGTTTGTAATCACTGACCGACAAGTTGCTCACTTCAAGCGTATACCTTGTCCATGTTTGTGCCGGTACACCCTCTATGGTTTGATCATAATCGACGCCGGCGGATACACTGTTATCACAATGGAATTTAATTACTCCTGCTGCATTTGCGTACACATCCACAGATAAGCTGTCTGCTCCCACGAATAAATCACCATTGTCCCACCAGGATGTTATTCCATTCCAGGGATGACTGGTTTGATCCAATAATGCCACCGAGTCTTCAGGTGTGCCGTCCGGATTAGCTTCGATTGACAGGGGCGCGCCCCAGGAATAAAAAGGATCAAGCGTACCACTATCAAAATCACTTAGAGCTATGGTCTGGATTTGACCCTGCCCACTCCCTGTCTGACGAACTGTGATCTGCTTGGTAATATCACTTCCTGTAACTGTTATAATTCCGCTGCGTAAAGTCAGATCCGAATTTTCCAGAACCGTTACCCTGATTGTATCACAATGTGAACCGTTTGCCGGATTCACTTCAATCCAGTCCTCATCATCACTAATGCTCCAGTTTAGGCTGGAGCTGACATAGATATCCTGACTGCTCGATTCGGAATCAAAGAGTAATACACCCGGGGAGGCACTTAGATATTCAAGTGATGTCGGACGGATGGAAGTATTGGCAATAGAATATTCATGGTCAACTGCCAATATTCGACCGGCGTCGGTTTCCCAGTTGCCGTAATATCCGTCCTCTGTCCAATCATAAGTAGCACAGTCCCCATTGTTCACAAGACCCCAGGACCATCCCAGCCAGCCGATTTTATTCTCCTGGCATTTTTGCATGCCATATCGATAGGGTGAAGCTGAACAGGTCCAGGAAGTAGGTGTTGGTCCTTCGCCAATTATAAAACAGATGCTATCATTAACCGCTTGTGCTATATTGGTATCGTATAAAGCTTTTATTTCGTCAGTAGAACCGTGATTATAAGTATGCCAGGATACAATAATATTTGACAGCGGATCATGTGAGAGTAGCGAATCATAGGCACTGAGCGCTTGTTCTGCCCCTTGTCCGCAGGAAGCGGCGTCTATTACCAGAGGACACTGATACCCCGCTGCCCGCAATTGGGTGATGGCACTTTTATATCTGGTTAAATATTGGGAATCGGATACTGTACCTCCTGCTTCATTGGCAATATTGAGCAAAAAATAGTCTTCATTGTTCTGTACAGCTTCCCTGATATCGCTCTGAAGCCACCAGTCTACACATTCCTGCAAATGACTCCAGTCACAGGTGGCCATCCAGGGGCCTGCCATAAGAATCATCCCGGCATTATTTGCATTCTGGATGGCAGACGCCAATTCCTGGCTGGAAAGGTTGCTGCCCCCGTTATCTGCTGAATCTGCTGCAATAACACGTACACAATTAGCGCCTGTTCTGGCTATTTCATCAAACACCCAGGCTCCGGTACGGTCACTACTGTAGATAAGCATTTCATTAACTCCACGTAATATGACCTGTTCCCCATTGGCAGTATACAGATGACGTCCGTCAACATACATTGGGCCAGATGACTTTAAGGAAGGGCTGTCGAAATTTCCCCCAGGTTCTTGGGCCAAAACCTGGTTTGCAGCAAACAATAAGGAAGTTGCAAAAAAAGTAACCAAAATCAAATTTCTTAGTTTTAGTGATTGCATGGTTTAAATCTCCAAATTATTAATTAAACGGGTGGATCTTATTTTTTTTATATGTGAGGTGAAGAACACCTAACAGAACAAAATTCTTTATGCATTAGTAGCTACTTTAATAAAATGAGTTTTTTAATTTCTATATAATTATCTGCTATTAATTTATAGAAATATATACCACTTGCTAATTCACTCCCATCAAAATCAACAAAATAATTACCAGGAGTTATATGTTCTTTAACCAAAGTCCTTATTTCTTTTCCCCTTATATCATATACTTTCAATTCTACTAATCCAGCTTTTGGAATAGCAAATCTAATGGTTGTAGTGGAATTAAACGGATTAGGATAATTTTGCTGCAAAACTAAATTGGGGGAAAGAATTTCAAACTTCTTTACCTCATCAACAGTACTTGCAGTAGCATCAAGATTAAAATGTAATCTATCTGAGTGATCATCTAAGGAAATGTACTGGATATACCAGCGATTTGTGCTGTTGGGGACCAGAGGTTTACCAAGACTGGCAATAATCTTAAAACCAGTATGATGGTTACGAAAATCCACTCCTCCCTGATTTTCGGCAAGTGCTAAAGCTGTATCACTATCAAACCACAATGTATCAATATACATTATTCCAAGTGGTGCTAAATGATTTAGGCTATCATAAACAACTGAATCTAAAGTTGCATGGAAAAAGTAGTTTGTATGGACTTCTTCTGAAAAAT
>CAZKMO010000215.1:0-4274 GCA_964554015.1 uncultured bacterium | reverse complement strand
ATAGAAGTAAATCCCGCTGGGAACTTGGTTGCCGCTATCATCGTTACTGTTCCAATGGACTGTATGAGTGCCGGTTGTAATTTTGTGGTCTATAAGAGTTCTGACTCTGGAACCACGAACATTGTAAATTGCCAGTCGTACATGAGATTCTTCCGGTAAAGTAAATTGTATGGTGGTTTCCGGATTGAAGGGATTGGGGTAGTTCTGATACAGCACATATCCATCCGGAATGTTAAAATGTTCTTCCCGGACTGAGGTGATTAGAGTGTTTTTCAGTATATAAATCCCGTCATCTGAATCTGCCAGATACACATAGCTGCCGGATGCCTCAACACCCTTAGGAGAACCGCCGGTCCTATAATAACCTACTTTCTCCGGAGCAGCAGGATCAGAAATATCTATTACTATAAGACCTTCATAATCAACTGCCATATAGGCATAATTATCGCATACAGCAATATCCCTGGCATATCCTCCGGTAAATACATAACCGGTCTCTTCAGGAGAGGCAGGATCTGTGATATCAATTATCCGAAGGCCGTCTCCACCATTGGCCAGATAGGCATAATTGCCGGATAAAGTAACTGCGTCCACAGAAATTTCAGGATCAAAAGAAGCGACTTCAGCAGGAGAGCCGGGATCTGTAATATCGATCACCCGCAGTCCGGCAGTGCCGTCAGCCACATAAGCATAGTTTCCTGATACAGCAACATCACGAGCAATATTGTCGGTATCCCAATAACCGACCTCAGAAGGTGCTTCAGGATCGGAAATATCAATCACCCGCAGACCATCATTCCCATCAGCCACATAGGCATAATTACCGGATATATCAATTCCATAGGCAAAGCTGCTGGTTTCAAAAGAGCCGATCTCTGTGGGAGACTCCGGATCAGAAATATCAATAATCCGAAAACCTCTTCTTAAATCTGCCAGAAAAGCGTAGCTGCTGTCTAAAACAACTTTCTGAGTAGAACCCGGAGTATCAATGGAACCAACTTCTTCCGGAAAAGCCGGATCGGAAATATCAAGTATGCAAAGTCCGGTATAGTTCTCAGCCACATAGGCATAATTGCCAGCTACTGTCAAATCCATGGCTTGATTACGGGTAGCATACGTACCTATTACTTCCGGAGCGGTCTGATCGGTTACATCTATCACACTCAGACCATCATATTCCTTTGCCAGATAAAGATAATTATCCGATATAGTAACTCTCTGGGCAAATCCTCCGGTTGCAAGAGAACCAACTTCGGCAGGAGAAGCAGGATCCGTCACATCAATCACATGCAGACCGTTCCAGGCATCTGCCACATAAGCAGAATTACCTGATACAGCAACATCACTAGTTCGATTACCGATATCCAGAGATCCGGTTTTTTCCGGTAATTCAGGATCGGAAATATCAATGATCTGAAGACCGGCAACGTCATCTGTAATATAGGCATAATTGTCTTGAACCGATATTCCTTCTACAGAACTTTCAGTTTCGATATATCCAATTTCGGTTGGTGCAGCCGGATCAGAAATGTCAATGACTCTAAGTCCTTCAGTTCCATCTGCCAGATAGACAGTACTGTTGGAAACAGCAACATCCCGGGAATAACCATCAGTATTTAAATAGCCTGTTTCCACTGGATGAGCCGGATCCGTAACATTGATAATCCGTAGTCCATTATATGCATCTGCAACATATGCATAATCGCCGGAAACAGTAACACCCATAGCCCGATCTTGGGTGTCAATAAAACCAACCTCTAGGGGAGATTCAGGATCAGTAATATCAACTATCCTCAGACCTTCATTATATGATGCAACAAAAACATAACTGCCGGATACAGAGATATCCTGTATAGGACCTGCTAATAAAAGCTTACTGATGTTTACCGGATCAGCCGGATCTGAGAAATCAACAATCTCCAGATAGGCACCATTTCCCAAATAGGCCGTATCGCCAACTGCATCCACTGCCAGACAGGAACCATATCCCCAGCGTCCCATCAATTCCACATTCTCATTATCTCCGTAAATATCAGCAGAAACAGTCATAATAAAACCAAGTATTACCATAAGAATTTTCTTGAAAAGATTTTTTTGTGCTGGTTGCAATAAAAACATTATTTACCTCCTTATATTTATGAGCGTTAAAAAAATCAATTATTAAAATTTAATTTTTTTGTGATCTCCGTGATTTTTCAGTGTTTCCTGTTATTATATTGTTTATAACTTTCCGCATAATATTATTTTTCAGTGTTTAAAATCCTAAACAGAATATCCAGATGTTTGGCTGCCAGGTCCGGAGTCATTTGTGGTTTTGTCCCTTCAATCAAGCAATCCAGAAAATGGGTGATAAGGGCGTAATTATCCTCATGATCAGCCATATCAACAGTTAATTTCTTACTGATTTCCTGATTCTTTTCATTAACCGAAAAGTACTCAATTATAGGTGGATCCCAGGAGTTGAAGCCGAACCGCAGTCCTCCCTTGGTTCCGCATATTCTGGTTTCATTAGCGATATCACAGTGGACTCCGGCACCCCGCTCATAATAATAGGATAATCCGGGTTCAAATTCCATATAGGCAGCACCGTGTTCTTCTATGTCTTGATGTATGTTTTTATCCGGAAAGGTCTTGAGGTTTTTTTTAGTAAAAGATTTTATAGAGGTCAGATTAGGAACATCTCCTAGAAGTCCGAGGTGAAAAGAAAGATCGTAGACTCCCTGGTCCAAAAAAGGACCGCCCCCTGCTTTTTGTTTTTCCAAAGACCACTTTCCGGCCGGATTGTATTCAATAAATGTTCTTCTCATGAGATGATGGTGGTGAATATGATATACCTTGCCCAGTTTGCCGGAATCAATAATATTCTTAATAAAGGGATATTTGGGCTGCAGGCGGGTATGTCGGCAGCTGCATTCCAGCACCAGTTGTTGGGGATGTTTTTTTACTGCTTCTGTAATCTGTCTGATTCCTTCATAGGATATAGCCATAGGTTTCTCCAGTAGAAGGTGCTTTCCTGCCTCCAGAGTTGCCAGAGTCATTTCAGTATGGGTATGGGGTGGACTGGCTATAATCACTGCCTCCACCTGAGGATCTTGGAGTATCTCTCGATAGTCCAGGGTACCTTGGGAAATACCGTATTTTTTCATTTTTCGATCCAGGGTTTTTTGAGTGCGGGATGCAATCCAGATTACCTCACCCCGTCCGTCTTTACGGATATTTTTAATATGCACATCCCCGATCATGCCCACTCCCATAATCCCGATCTTAATTTTTTTATCCATATTTTTTTACCATTTATAATTATCAAGATTTTTTATATCTATATCATCGGGTAATACTCCAATGGTCAGGATAAAAAAAGTAAGTGCTTTAGTACCCCTTTCCAGATGACCACCGAGGGCGCTGTTTTCATCAGCAAGAGTTATATGAGCGTGTACTCTTCTGTCAATTATATATCCCTGAACTGCAATGAGATCCAGGGCACAGGAGGCTTGAGGGTATTCTTCTGCCGGAGGCAGATTCTTATCACTTACGACATGGAAATGGTAATCTGTAACCGAACCAATCCCGGCTAAGATCACGGCATTCTTAATATTTTTTTCCTTCACTGCTTGGTTCAGCCCTTCCAGCATATCCGTTCCCGAACGCATCCTTATTATTTCAATCCGTTCGAAATTGGTATTCAGAGAATATACATCCGGTACGGTTTCTTGAGAATGAACTTGCAATGAACAAATTAAAATCAGGACAAAAACAATAGTACTGAGAACAAATTCATTTCTGTGCTGGACAGATTGTATGTTTGGAGAAAAATTTTTTTTCTTCATAGTACTGCTCCTTTTTTTAGGTTGAAATATGTATAATTCCTAGAGGAAAATTAAACAATACGTATACATACCATGTCAATATTTAACATATTTACAAATAAAAAAGATAAAATATAAAAAAATAATACAATGATTTCCAAAACAAAAGTTGTTTTATATAACTTTATTTTGCCTTCCCGTCTTTAACAAGTCTAGCGAAAATTGTTTTATTATTTCTGGGATCTACTCCCTTAAAATGTTCTTCAGTTGGATAACCACATTTAATTCTGATTTCATTAGTGGCAAGAGTGTCAAATAAACAATCAGGCTCAATCACTACCCAGTGACAGGGAACAGAAGATATAGGGGTCCAAAACCAGCCTCCGTACATTTTTGCAGCATCCAGAGTTATGAGAAAAGGTTTGCCGTATACTCCTATTTGTCCGATTCTTTTTTTAAGAGAATCCC
>CAZKMO010000214.1:0-4280 GCA_964554015.1 uncultured bacterium | reverse complement strand
TAATGAGGGGGAAAATGCCTACTCGGTTGCTTTAGCTGATTTTGTTACCACGGAGGAAGGTACCGGTGTGGTTCATACTGCGGTCATGTATGGAGAGGATGACTATAGACTGGGTATGGAGATCGGATTACCGGCTGTACATACAGTGGATGAACAAGGCCGGTTTAATGAAAAAGTTCCACTCTGGCAGGGGCGGTATGTTAAGGAAGAAAAACTGGAGAATGATATTATTTCTTATTTAGAAGATAAGGGCCGTTTATACAAGGTTGAACCTTATATCCATTCCTATCCTCATTGCTGGAGATGTGAGTCGGCCTTACTTTATTATGCAAAAAGATCCTGGTATATTAAGACCACTGCCTTTAAGGATAAATTAATTAAAAACAATAAGAAAATTGACTGGTATCCACGGGAAGTGGGAGAGGGTAGATTGGGTAAATGGCTGGAGAATAATGTTGATTGGGCCTTATCCAGAACCCGTTACTGGGGAACCCCTTTGAATATTTGGATTTGTCCTTCTTGCGATAAGCATCAGGTAATCGAAAGTATTGAGGAATTAAAAAAATTGTCTGGACAAGCTGAAATAAAGGATCTTCACAAACCATTTATTGATGAGATTATGATACCCTGTCAGGATTGCAAGGAAGAGATGCAGCGTACACCGGAAGTAATTGACTGTTGGTTTGATTCCGGAGCCATGCCCTATGCCCAGTTTCACTATCCTTTTGAAAATAAAGATCAGTTTGATAAGAATTTTCCCTGCGATTTTATTGCCGAAGGAGTTGATCAGACCAGAGGATGGTTTTACTCTCTTTTAGCCATAGCTACCATTATTTCAGATCAGTCATCCTATAAAAGCTGTATTTCTATTGAAATGATTTTGGATAAAGAAGGTCAGAAAATGTCCAAATCTCGGGGCAACACGGTTGATCCCTTTACCATAATAAATGCAGAAGGAGCTGATCCCTTGCGTTGGTATCTTTATACCATAAGTCCACCCTGGGTGCCGACCAGATTTGACAGAGAAGGACTAAAAGAGGGAAAACGCAAATTTTTCGGAACTTTAATAAATACATATAATTTCTTTGTGATATATGCCAATATAGATAATTTTGTTTATGAAAATAAAAATATTATTCCGGTTGAAAAAAGACCTGATATTGATAAGTGGCTAATCTCCTGCTTACATTCACTTATAGGTTCCACGGATAAAAATCTTGCTAAAAATAATATTACCAAAGCAGCCCGCACTATTCAGGATTTTGTTATAGATGATTTATCCAATTGGTATATCAGAAGAAACAGACGCAGATTCTGGAAATCTGAAATGAACGAGGATAAAATCGCTGCTTATCAAACTCTTTATGAAACGCTTTTTACCCTGGTGAAATTATTGGCTCCTTTTATTCCCTTTCTGTCTGATGAAATGTATGGTAACTTAAATATTTTCGGAAATACAGATGAGGAAAGTGTTCATTTATCCCGTTTTCCCGATCCCCAGGAAGATACCTACAGCTTTAGGGATAGTGAATTATTGGATAGCATGAAAACAGCCCGTGATGTGGTAATTATGTGCCGTTCTATACGAAATGATGTCCAGATAAAAGTCAGACAACCTCTGGACAAAGTTATTGTCATCACCAAAGGTAACCGACAGCGAGAAGCCATAGAATTTTTCAAAGGTTTAATATTAGAAGAAGTTAATGTTAATCAACTTGAATTCATTAAAGATGAGTTAAAACTTTTGGAGAAGAAGGTACGTCCGGTTTTTAAAAAATTAGGTCCAAAGTTTGGTTCTAATGTAAATAAAGTAGCAGATATAATAACAAATTTTTCTGAAGAAGAGGTACATATACTGGAAAAGGGGGAGACTGTGCATATAAGTATGGATAAAGGAAAAGAAGCAGCTGTTTCTTCAGAGGAGGTTGAAATTTATACAAAGTCCAGGGAAGGATTGGTTGTCAATACAACAGGTGGTATGACTGTAGCACTTGACATCAGACTCACCCCAGATTTAATTAACGAAGGGTATGCCAGGGAATTTGTAAATAGAGTTCAAAAGATGAGAAAAGAAGCTGAATTTAAAGTAACTGATAGGGTTAATGTTTATTTTAACGGCAGTGATAAAATAAAAGAATCTATCGTTGCTAAAAATGACTATATAAAACAAGAAGTTCTGGCAATTGGATTAAAAGAGAATCAGAATAAGGGAGAATACAGTAAAGAATGGATTATCAATGATGAAAGTATTAAAATAGGAATTGAGAGGGTAAAGAATTAAAGGGAAAGTTTTATAAATTGTTGGTTATAGGAGATATTGTATGACAAAGAAAGAAATGGAAAAATTCAAAAAATTGTTGACTGTAAAGAGAGATGAAATGATTGAGGAAATGGAATATATTAAAAAATCGGATATGGATGTTACTTTAAAGGATGCTGCTGGAGATCATTCGGCCTATACTTTTCATATGGCGGATCAGGGCACAGACAATATGGAAAGAGAAAAAAGTTTTTTCTATGCTCAACGGGACGGCAGATATTTATATCATCTGGATATGGCCCTGGAAAAAATTGATAAAGGAACCTATGGAAAATGTGAATCCTGCGGAAAGGAAATAGATAAGAAAAGACTGGAAGCAGTTCCCCATGCCCGGTTTTGTTATGAATGTAAAATTGAAGAAAAAAAACAAAGTTAAATTATAGCCAGGAGTTTTTTTTGAGACTTTATTTAATTGTAGGACTGATTGTAATAATAGATCAAATTTCAAAAATAATTATAAAGAAAAGCATGTATCTGGGCCAGTCAATGAAGGTGGCTGGAGACTTTTTGAGAATAACCTATGTTGAAAATCCGGGTATTGCTTTTGGGATACAGGTAGGCAGCCCGTTTGTCTTTACTATACTATCCTTGCTGGCTAGTATGGGAATAGTAGTATATATGATTTATCACCGGAATGGTGAGAAAATATTAAAATATGGATTGGCAATTATATTGGGCGGTGCTTTGGGTAATCTTATTGATCGGTTGTTGGCGCAAAGAGTTGTGGATTTTGTTGATATAGGGGTTGGCCCAACACGATGGCCTGTATTTAATGTTGCAGATTCAGCTGTAGTGGTTGGAATGTTCGTGCTTTTATATGCCATGATTAAAATTGAAAATAAGCATAAAAATAAAAATGAGAATCCTGGATCTTATCCAGAATAATAAATTAAAATAAATGGAACTGAAATGTATAAAGATAGTGGTTCCGGAACAACAGAGTAGTGAAAGACTTGATATTTTTTTATCCAACCGAATAGCAAAAATTTCTCGAAGTAAAATAAAACAACTCATTGAGACTGGAAATGTCACTATTAACCGGGTATATAAAAAACCGCGTTATTTAGTCAGGCCAGGTGAAATAATTGAAATTACCTTTCCCAAGCCCCAGCCTTTGAATTTGGAACCAGAAAATATACCGATTTCTATTATTTTTGAAGATGAATCCTTACTAGTGGTAAATAAAGAGCCAGGTATGGTAGTACATCCAGGGCATGGCAATAGAAGCGGAACCCTGGTTCATGCACTTTTAGGTCATTGTTTCTCCCTATCTAAGGGGAGTGAACCTTTTCGCCCGGGAATAGTCCATAGAATTGATAAAGATACAAGCGGGCTTCTGGTAATTGCCAAAAAGGAGGAAATTCATCGGAATCTTTCAGAGCAATTTAAAGAAAAATCGGTCTTGAGAGAATATATTGCAGTTGTATGGGGAAGAATTAAAAAAAGGGAAGGTACTATAAATACCTTACTCTCCCGAAGTAACAGAGACCGGAGAAAATTTGGAGTTAAACCACAAGGTAAAAGAGCAGTAACTACCTATAAAGTTAAGGAAAGATTTAAGCTTGCCACTCTGATAAGTCTTACACTTCAAACCGGTCGTACACACCAGATTAGAGTCCATTGCTCTCATATTGGCCATCCGGTCTTCGGTGATCAAATGTATGGAGGGAGAGGCGCCAGTCTGGGAGGATTAAGTCAGAATGATACCAAACAAGCTAAAGAATTACTAAAAATCATGCCCCGTCAGGCCTTGCATGCAAAAAGTCTGGGATTTATTCATCCGCTAACCGGAGAAGAGTTATTTTTTGATTCCGAATTACCGAAGGATATGCAGAGTTTAATTGATACATTAAGAGAAGAAAAATAATAAAGAAAAAATAATAAAGAAAAAAGATAAAAGATAAAAGATAAAAGACAAAAGAGGGTATATGGTATAGGGTATAAGGTTGTGGATTTTGAA
>CAZKMO010000213.1:0-4289 GCA_964554015.1 uncultured bacterium | reverse complement strand
TATCTAATATTTTTATGAAAATATATATTAGGTAGTTTTATACGAACGGATGTATTTTATTAATTTATAGAAATAGTAGTTGGCAGTATGAAAGTATATAGGTCATTTGCAGAGATAAAAGAATATAAAAATTCGGTAGTTACGGTTGGTAATTTTGATGGAGTTCATTGCGGACATTTAAAGATCATTGAAAAAGTAGTGTATAAGGCTAAAAAGTATAATTGCAGGAGTGTTTTAATAACTTTTGATCCTCATCCTCAGACAGTAAAATCTCAAAAGATAGATTCTATCGGTTTACTTACTCCTCTTAAGGAAAAAATTAGACTTCTGGAAAATAGCGGGATTAATATTTTGTTGATTCTTCCTTTTGATGAAAAGTTATCCCAAATGGATGCAAAAACATTTATTATAAAAGTTTTAAAAGAAAAGATCAAAGCAAAATACATAATAATTGGATTTAACCATTCTTTTGGCAGACAGCGGTCGGGAAATGTGAACGTACTACAACAATTAAGTGGTGATTATGGTTTTTCTGTGGAATTGGTGAAGCCTGTTAAAATTGAGAATAATGTAGTCAGTAGTACGAAAATAAGAGATTTATTAAAAAAGGGGAATGTTGGTTTGGCCAATACCATGCTGGCAAGAAATTATTCTATGGAAGGGAAAGTTATAACCGGGGAAAGATTAGGGCAGCAAATTGGATTTCCCACCGCTAATATTGTTATTGACGATACGTATAAATTACTACCTCAGGATGGTGTATATGCCGTGATGGTCTCAGATAATGACCACAAAAGGGGGGGCACAGTTTATATTGGGAAACGCCCGACTGTAGAGGGAAAAAAAAGAACGGTTGAAATTTATTTGCATGATTTTTCTGGAGATTTATACGGCCATCATTTGAAAGTTGAATTTATAGAATACATCAGAAAAGAAAAAAAATTTAATTCCATAGATGATTTAAAAGGAAATATAAAAAATGATATTAATAAAGCGAAAGATATTATAAATGTTATGAGGAGGAAATAATGACCATTACCAAAGAGACCAGAAGTAAAATAGTAGCAAAATATGGAGAGAATTCCAATGATACGGGCAATACTTCCGTGCAAATTGCTCTGGTAACAGAAAGAATTAATCATTTAACTGAACATTTAAAAGAACATAAAAAAGATAATCATTGCCGCAGAGGATTACTGAAATTGGTAGGTAAAAGACGTAGATTGTTAGATTATCTTATAAAAAAAGATATTAAACAGTATAGAGAAATAATTAAAAAACTCAATATAAGGCGTTAAGTACAATATATTGGCAATAAAAAGGAGTTAGTATGATCACCTCAAAAGATATAATGATTGGAGAATCGAAACTTACCATTGAAACAGGAAAAATAGCCAAACAAGCAGATGGGTCTGTATTAGTTACATATGGAGAAACAGTAATATTGGCAACTGCCGTAGCTTCCAAGGAACCGGTAGAAAATAGAGGTTTTTTCCCCCTTTCAGTTGAATATAGGGAAAAAAGTTATGCAGCTGGTAAAATCCCGGGTGGATTTTTTAAAAGGGAAGGGAGACCACAGGAAAAAGAGGTGTTAAGTGCCCGCTTAATCGATCGGCCTATTCGCCCTTTATTCCCTCCGGAATTTAGGCATGAAGTGCAGATAGCTGTAACTGTTTTGAGCTCAGACAAAGAAAATGATCCGGATGTACTGGGAACAATTGGAGCCTCAACTGCCTTGATGATCTCTGATATTCCCTTTAATGGACCAATTGCTTCGGTACGAGTCGGTCGGGTTGATGGTGATTTAATTATCAATCCTGTTTTTTCTCAACTTGAAAACAGTGATGTAGATATAGTAATTGCTGCCTCAGAAGATGCCATTGCCATGGTTGAAGGTGAATCACGGGAGATCAGTGAAGATGAACTTATTGAAATTCTTAAATTTGGTCATGATGCCATTAAACAAATAATTAATTTACAGAAAGAAATTATCAAAAAGGTTGGAAGAGAAAAGCAAATAGTAGAAAGTATTGAGATTGATAAGGAGCTGGTTACCAAAGTAAGAGAAAAAGCAGTACCGGAACTTTCCCAGGCCTTGAAGATAGAGAGTAAAATAGAACGGAGTAAAACCAAATTTGAGATATTGACCTCAATTCAAGAATCATTACAAGAAGAATATCCCGAAGAAGAAATCCTTATCAGTGAGATTTTTCATGACTTGGAAAAAGAACTGGTTCGTAATATGATTCTTGAAGAAAAGATAAGAATTGACGGCAGAGGATATGAGGATATCCGCACGGTTGAATGTGAGATTGCCTTGCTTCCTCGAACTCATGGTTCTGCACTTTTTACCAGAGGTGAAACCCAGTGCCTGGCGGTCACTACTCTTGGTACTAAGGTTGATGAACAGAAAATTGAGCGATTGGAAGGTTCATCCTGGAAAAGTTATACTCTGCATTATAATTTTCCTCCTTATAGTGTAGGTGAGATCAAACCTTTCCGAGGTCCGGGCAGAAGAGAGATTGGTCATGGAAACCTTGCCGAACGTGCCTTGAAACCAGTGGTTCCGGTTGATGATCTTTTCCCTTATACCATACGAGTTGTTTCTGATGTTATGGAATCAAATGGTTCATCATCTATGGCAACAGTGTGTGCAGGATCACTTTCTTTAATGGATGCAGGAGTACCCGTAAAATCAGCAGTGGCAGGAATTGCTATGGGTATGGTTAAAGAAGGAAATAAAACTGCCATCCTGACTGATATCTTAGGAGACGAGGATCATTGCGGTGATATGGATTTTAAAGTGGCGGGTTCTCAGAAAGGAATAACAGCTTTTCAGATGGATATAAAGATTAGCGGTATATCATTTGAACTTATGAAAAAAGCCCTGGATCAGGCTCATACTGCCCGCCTGAAATTATTGGATATTATGAACCAGACTATTGAATCTCCTCGAGAAAATATTTCACTCTATGCCCCCAGAATTCAGACTATGCAGTTAGATCCTGATGATATTGGTTTGGTAATCGGACCGGGCGGTAAAACCATAAGAGATATTGTGGATAAATCCGGGGCAGAGATTAATATAGATGATGATGGTGTGGTGCAGATCACATCAGAAGATAAGGATTCCTGTGATATAGCCAGGAATATGATTGAAGATCTGACCAGAAAACCGGAGCAGGGAAAAGTTTATAAAGGTAAAGTGAAAAAGATCACTAATTTCGGGGCTTTTGTGGAAATATTACCCGGTAAAGAGGGTTTGCTGCATATTTCAGAAATTGACAAACAGCATGTTAGTAAAGTTGAAGATTATCTTAAGGTTGGGGATGAAGTTGAAGTAAAGCTTATTAATATTGACCGGGAAGGAAAACTTAAATTAAGCAGAAAAGCTCTTCTTGATTAATTAGAGAAAAAAATAAATATAATAGGGGGATACATATGAAAATTCCTTCTATCTCAAAACGGGGATTATATACACCGGAATCACCCATTCGTAAATTGACACCCTATGCAGATGAAGCCCGTAAAAAGGGAGTTAATATTTTTCATCTTAATATTGGTCAGCCTGATATTCCCACTCCGCCTGAATTTTTTGAAGCGGTTAAAAGTTTCCGGGATAAAGTTGTTGCCTATGGCCCCAGCAACGGATTTCCCCGGTTGCGGAGAAATATGATGGAATACTATCACCGGAATGGTTACGGCCATATTGATAGTTCCGATATCATGATAACCACCGCTGGCAGTGAGGCGGTGATTTTTTCTCTCATGGCAGCAGCTTCACCAGGTGAAGAAATAATTACCTTGGAACCATTTTATCCCAATTATAATGGTTTTGCTAGTATGGCAGGAATAAATCTCGTTCCTGTGGCCACCAATCCCGAGGATGGGTATCATCTTCCTGATCGGGATTTAATTGAGCAAAAGATAACTTCAAAAACCAGGGCCATACTATATTGTTCTCCCAATAACCCTACCGGTACTATTTTAACCAAAGAGGAAGTTGAAATTATTGCTGATATCGCTTTAAAACACAATTTATTTGTGCTCTCAGATGAAGTTTATAGAGAATTCGTTTTTGAAGGCAAACATGTAAGTTCACTGTCTATTCCGGAAATAGAAGACAGGGCTGTGGTTATGGATAGCCTTTCTAAAAGATACAGTGTATGCGGGATGCGGATTGGGGCGATTGTCACTAAAAACCAGGAATTCTTGCATACAGTTTTGAAATTTGGTCAGGCTCGGTTATGTCCTCCTACCTTGGAACAGTATGCAGCCTCCGCTGTGGT
>CAZKMO010000212.1:0-4388 GCA_964554015.1 uncultured bacterium | reverse complement strand
TATTTCAGCAGTATCATCTTGTGTGTTTGGGTATGATTACCTGCATTTATTCTGTAAAAATAGATTCCGGAACTCATTTTAGAAGCATCCCAGGTTACTTTATAGTTTCCGGCTATCAGTTGCTCATTAACCAGAGTTGCCACTTTCTGACCCAACTGATTGTAAACTGTCAATTTGATATGAGAGGGTTTATTCACAGCAAAATTGATATTGGTTGTCGGGTTAAAAGGATTGGGATAATTTTGCTCCAAAGAAAATGCCTCTGGTATATTAGAATCGTTTCTTTTTATACCGGTAACCGATTTAATTTCCGCCTGAGTGCTATTATAACCATTTGGTAGTTCCCAGGTGAGGTCACCAATCGGTCCGCCGGTTATACTGGCTGTTCTGAGGGTGGCATTACCAATTTTTAAATCGTAAACCATAGGATCTGTAGGTATAAGTGGATCACCATCAGGATCCATCATAAACATAGTCGGTTCAGCATTCGGCCAGGCATAGCTGTAAAAAGCTTTAGAATAGGCAATTAAGGTGTCTGAATAATCAAAATAATCTTCAAATTCCGGATCCAGACTGGTGGTATTCTCCATCTCCAGGTTGGGCCAGGTTGCATCATCTTCAAACATGGCACGGGTTCGTGAGTTCATGAAACCATCATAGAAGGTGGGATCAGGTGCTCTGAACTCATGATATGTTGCCGGATCGGCTTCACAAACAGCCCAGTAGTCTTTAATATTTTGTTTCACAAAATTATTATTATTTTTCACAATAATTCTGCGGGCTGCTTCTTTTGTGTCGTCAATATTACCCTCTGCATCAAAATACAGGGTGTCAGCATCCAGTACACCGAAGGGCAATTCTTCGGGATCCTGTCCTTTAACCTGAGCGGAATCCTCGCCCATGGTATAGGCATTGTAGAATAAATTATTGGTAAATTCTGAATTGACCCAGTGTACACTGTGAATGGGCCACTGAACAAAATCAACAAAATTACAATGGTCCATTACAAACAGTACGTCGGTCGATTCCCAGGTTTTGAGCATGAAAGGACCACCGCCATACCAGGTACAGTTTCGTATAATAACTGTATCCAAAAGTGCAGCACTGATGTCGATCCCCTGTCCAGCCCATACACTGTTATCCAGTGGTTTGCTGAAGCGGAAGAGACAATTGGTCACTGTAAGTTTAATGCCATCTTTATTCATTAACATGGCAAATCCGGTATTGAAATCCCAGATACAATCATGGATAACAACCTTGCTGTCCACACCTGTAAGTTCTACACCGGCTCGTGCCCAGGAGCCGATATTGCCCCCAGCTGTTTCTTCGGCTTGCATCCAGTGAACACTTTTTATGGTAATATCCATACCACCGGACATCATAAACCAGCCACCAAACGGGGAGGTTACAAGAATAACCGGTCTTGATTGTCCGGCACTTCTTTTCCCTCCTACAACATTCAGATCATAGGTAGCCGCAGTCAGTGTTCCTGATAAGGGATACCAGCCATCCGGTTCGAGTTCATAAACCAAATGCTTACGAGTACCATCGGCTAAGGTATCTCCTGCAATAATCTCGTTAAAAGGTGTGGCATCCTGATCAGCTTGTTCAATGACCAGGGTATCTCCCTTTTCCACAAAAGCGAATGCTGGATTGGTAAAAAATACACCGCATAATAAAATAAATATTGCCAGCAATAGTACTTTTTTAGTCATTATGACCTCCACTTTAGTTAAGTTGTTCTGATTAAATTAACTATTTATTTTTTTTGCTTTTCACCTCCTTTCAAACAATGTCCTGGTTAAAATTCATAACGAAGTCCCAGGGAACCGGTCATTCCGTAATATTGTTCACTGTTATTGTATCTCTTGGTATAAGTATATGCTTTTTCAGCTTCTTGGGTTATATTGCTTAACAACAGCTGAGCTGAGAGCCCCTCAAGGGGAAATTTCTGGCGTACGGAAAGATCCAGCCGGGAATAATCATGATTGAACCCGTCCGTCTCATTATCGTTGGATTTATAGGATAAGGTCTTTCCCTGAAAATAATAGGCCAAACGCATGGAAAACCCTTTATAATCATAGCCCAAGGAGACATTGAAAATATCATCGGGCTGATCAATCAACCGGCGCGTCTGGAAACTGTCTACCCGCACTTCCTCAAACTCCCAGGGTTTGGAACCGTAGTATACCTTTTGCTTCTCGGCTTGATAGTAATAGGCTTCAGAGGTAATCATGGTATAATTGACATTGAACACCAATCCACTAAACGGTGACGGTAAAAACCAGAAATTGGTTTGCCAGTCAAATTCCAGACCGTTTACATAAGAGGTTTTATCCAGGTTCAGCCACACATTGATATATTGCCCTTTGGGAACCTGGAAGTCATAATCGTGTATCATGTTGTCTTCCACCGGATCAATGACTTCAAAATTAGCCTGATAAAAGAAATCATCGATTGCCTTATAGAATCCGCCTACGGTAAACAGCCCTAAATAATTAGTATAGAAGGAAAAAATAAGGTCAAAGTTACTGGAAACAGCCGGTTCAAGATGCGTATTACCGGCAGGATCAGTGAACGTTTTCCTGAGATCAGCGGCATAATGAGGGATAAAGGCATAATACTCAGGTCGGGCCAGCGATTTGGAATAGGCAATGCGAACATCTCCCCAACTGGCATAATTATACCGCAGGTTCACACTGGGCAGCAGATAGTCATTGGTACGCTTTACCATATCCAACGTATCTAATATATCCTGGGCACTGGCAATATCAGTCACACCGTAACCTTTATATTTGGTTTCTTCCTGCTCGTAACGTACACCGGCGTTAAGCATTATATTTTTACCCCAGTTCAATTCAGTCATCAGGTAACCAGCATATAATTTTTCATCCCCATTGTAATCATCAGCCAGATCTTGGGCTTTTACTTTCCATAATGGCAGATTCGCCCAGTTTGAAGCCCTGGCCCGATCCACCAATTGCTCCACATAGTGCCGCTTGGCAAAATCTTCCAAGACAACCCGGTCTTCCAGTATGTCATCTTCATCATCCGAATATATGGGATAGGCGGGTAAGGCAGTTTTATCCGGCGGACGCTCATTCCATTGCCAGGGCCAGGCAATATCCGGATTATCCGCGATCATCTCTTTGTAGATGTCCACATCGCCGCCATAGATGCCTCCTAGATCCCCATCATTCTCATAATCATACTCGCGATCCTTGAGACGCATTTTTCCGCCAAATTTCACAAATCCCGATAATTGGCCGCTGAGATTAAAAGGCACTTTCAAATTTGCTTGGAATGTGTTTTCTGTCTCTTTAAAATCAATATCTTCTCTATACATTCGGGAAATTGTATAGTTGGTGTCTGCATCCATGAAATAGGGAATAATATCGTAGGCGGTCCTTCCGTAAGGATCTTCATAAAATTTCGGATCTATGGGTTCAGTGACAGAAGCATCATACCAGAATCCAAGCGCTTTATTGGTTCTGTCTCTATTTCCTATGGTTAGGGCTGCGCCGATATCTAAGGTGGCCATGCCCAAAATTTCAGTTTCCAGACTGATGCTGTTGACTAATGAATAATTTTTCTCATCTGCTGCGATCATCATTTTATCCAAGCTTATGGCCCCGGCAGCAACATTAAACCGATAATCGCGCTCCCAGCGGTCTTCTCCTAAACCATTATAAATGGAATTAACCTGAATTTTGCCCTTCGGCAGTTTATAATCAAGCAAAACACTTGCCCCCAAACGGTCACGTATGATTTCATCTTTTTGAAAATTTCCATTGGTCAGAAAAACTCCTCTGTTATCTGTCACCCGGGTATCCATATTGAAACCGGCAGATAAGGCATGATTGGTCCGGTCTGCTTTTTCAATGTTCACCTGAGCCATAACGCCCAGTTTATTATTAAAAAAACGATTGCTCCCCTGGATCGTACCACGGTATGATCCATAGTTGTTTGTTAACCCATTATACATACCATCCATAATGGCATTCATATGAAACCCCTCGGGAGCAGTAGCCAGCTTTAAATCAACAATACCGCCAACCACATCAGCATCATCCTCAGCAGTTAAGGATTTCCTGACCTCAATCCCGTCCAGCATATACTGGGAAATACCCGCCAGTCCCACGGCAGTATTATATTCGTTGGTAGACGGCATCCTGATATTATTGACGGTGATGACATTCAATCTGGGCTGCAAACCACGGATGACCACTTCATTGCCTTCACCCGAAGAACGCTTGATGGATACCCCCGGCAAACGGCCCACCGATTCAGCGGCATTGGCATCCGGCACTTCCTGGATACGGGCTGATGATACCACATTCTTAATGGTCCCTGATGAAAGCTGCTGGTTAATGGCGTCTATCTGGCCT
>CAZKMO010000211.1:0-4399 GCA_964554015.1 uncultured bacterium | reverse complement strand
CTTAACAAATCACCGGTTCGGCTCAAAGACATTAACAATCTGCTTATGGATACCGGTATCGGGGCTGACTGTTATTCGGTTATTGAATTGAAAATGATCGAAGATATTCTCAGTGATAAAGCGGAAGACAGAAGGAAGCTGTTAGAAGAAGCTGCCGGAGTTACCAAATATAAATATCGCATCAGATCAGCCGAAAAAAAACTGGAATCAACCCAAAACGATCTTCTCCGGGTTAATGATATAATTCAGGAAATTGAACGTAATGTCAGATCCCTGAAACGACAAGTACAACGGGCAAAACGGTATAAAAAATTACAGAATGAAAAAAAAGAACTGGAACTGAAAATCAGTCGTAAAATTCTTTCCGATTACCAGCAACAAATTAAACCGCTGCAAAAAAAATTGGGGAAACTGAAGGAATCAAGAGAAGGAAGAACCGTAGAGATTTCTAAAGAAGAAGCTGATCTGGAAACCTTACGTCTAAAACTGACAGAACATGAAAAATCTGTAATCACCTGCCGGAAGGATCTAAATGACATTATAGAAAAAATTCACCATCAGGAAAGTGATGTTAAAGTCAGTAAAGAAAAAGTCTCCGCTTTGAAAAGCAGAATTGAGCGAGCTAAAAATGAAATTATCCATCTAAAGCAAAGACTTCAAGATCAAAAAGAACATCTGGAATACACCCGACAGGAACGTGAATCCTTTCAGGTGAAAATCACCAGTACCGGAAGAATTTTTAATAATAAGAAAAAAGAACTGGAAGTATTCCAGCAAAATCTTAATCTCAAACGACTGGATCTTAATGCCAAGAAAAAAACCATTATCGAATGTCTGGAAAAAATTAACCAGCTCAGCAATCAAGAATCTGCTTTCAGGACCAAAATTGACAATAATCAGGGACGACTGGAAAGGTTGGCTGAAGAAGATGAACGCTTACGAACCGTCCTGGAAAAAGCGCAAATTGCAGAAACAAAATTAAATACTTCTCTGGATGAATTAAAAACCAAAGAAAATAAAATAAAAAATTCTCTTAAAGATGTAACCACTACCCAGGATAAAATTGACAAACAATTGACAGATCTGAAAGAGCAGATGTATAAAGCCCAAAACGATAATGAATTACTAAAGGGACGGCTTAATTTCCTTAAAAACATAATTGAAAACCGAGAAGGCATCACCAATGGCGCCAAACTGCTGCTTAAGAATAAACCCCAGGGGTTGATCGGTACTCTGGCAGATCTGATTACCACTAAATCGAAATTTAGAAAATCCATAGAGATCGGGCTAGGCGAGACAGCTGGTTATTTAGTTTTTGATACCGACTTACATGCATTTCAATCCCTGGACCTTCTAAACCAGCATGGTGGAGGGAGAGTGGTATTGGTCAGCCTGAATAAATTTTCCCCTACACCCTCTTTTTCCCATGATATATCCCTGCCGGAGAAAGCCCAGGTTTTGGGATGGGCAGATGAATTGGTTGATTATAAAAATACTCTTTCCCCTCTGGTAAAATATCTATTAAGTGATCTGGTTATAGTAGAGAATATCCAAGATGCCAAGAAAGTTTTGGAAGCCAATCCCACTGCTCAATTCAGGGTAGCCACTCTTAAGGGTGAGCTGGTCACCTCCCGGGGCACCATTCATACCAGTGAGCGACAGGATAAGGATACTGGTTTGGTTGGCCGCAAAGAACGCCTGCAGGAATTAGAAGAGCAGTGCCAGAAACTTTCCCAAAAAATAAAAAGTTATGAAAAAAATATTACCGAACGGGAAAAGAAAAAATCGGAAACAACTGCCCAAATCAATAAAACCGAAGCTTTGCTGACTGACATTCAGGACCATATTTTAACTGAGAGAGAAAATCTAACTAAAATACAATTTGAGAAGCAAAAAGCAGAAGAAAATCTCAATAATAATGCTAATGATAGAAAAAAACTATTAGCAGAAACCAGCAAAGCAGAAAAAGAAATAGATACCCTACATCCTCAAATGGAAAAACTGTCTGAAACCAGAGAAACCGTGGAAAATGATTCCAATATAATCCAAAAGCAGGTTGATGATCTGGAAAGACAGGAACAGACCATGGAAGATACTGTGCATCGGTTAAACCTTTCCCTGGTCAGATTAAAAGGTGAGGCCCGGAATCTGGAGATAGAAATCGAACGATCGGATAAACTTATTCAGGATATCCAGGAAAATATCAAACAAAGAGAAAAAGAAACAACTGATGCCTATGCTTCCATAGAGGAAATAAAATCCCTGATTGAAGAAAAAGAGCAAACGGTTGAACAACACTATACTGATAAGGAAAAAACAGAAAAAAAACTTTCCGCAGCCGAAGAAAAATATCAGCAAATTAAAGATGAACTTGATATTATTGAGACCGAAGTAAAAAAGGTGCGGAAAACCAGAGATGAGACTTCCGAATTAATCCATAATCTGGAAATGGAAGCATCCGAACTGGAACATCGGGAACTTACCTTAAAAGAGAAAATCAAAGAGAATTATCAAATTAATCTGGAAAAAGTTCCCCTGCCCCAGGAAATCGATATGGAAGCAAGTCAGGAACAAATAAATGCCCTAAAACAAAAGTTAACCAATCTGGGTAATGTAAATCTGATGGCCTTAGAAGAATATGAACGGGGAACAGAACGACTTAACTTTCTAAGTCAGCAGCGGGACGATCTCTTATCCGCCCAAGATACCCTGAAAGAAACCATCAAAAAAATTAATTTTACAGCCAGAAAACGGTTTAAAGATGTTTTTATCGAGGTGAGGGAAAACTTCCGTCAAACCTTTACTCATTTTTTTGACGGAGGTGAAGCTGATCTGCGCATTCCGGAAGGAGAAGATCCCCTGGAAGCCCAGATCGAAATCACCGCCAGACCCGCTGGTAAACATTTCAGAGAATTAAGTCTCCTCTCCGGGGGAGAAAGAGCCTTAACTGCCATATCACTCTTGTTTGCCCTTTATCTGACCAAACCCAGCCCCTTCTGCATCCTTGATGAAATCGATGCTCCACTGGATGATTTGAATATCAATCGATTCATCCATGCCCTGAAAGAATTCGCCCAAAAAGTTCAGTTCATTATTGTTACCCACAATAAAATGACCATGCAGGCAGCCAAAGCTCTGTATGGAGTAACCATGGAAGAAAAAGGGGTATCCAAGATTGTTTCGGTGAAGTTTGAGGGTAACGGGAAGAAGAAAGCAGAGAATTCTGGGGATTAAGAAGTAAAGAAGTAAAGAGTAAAAAAGCTTAGCTTCTAAATTGTATATAAATAATCTTTTTTATTTGCCTTTCTACCTATTTTAATAAATCTAATTTCTGATAATAGTCTGACTAATAATATAATTAGGGAACAAAATCTTACTATTGGATGTTTAATAAAGCAATTCAATAATTCAAATGGAGGTTAAGGTATGAAAAAAACATTAATGGTATTATTAATCGCCCTTTTTGCAGTCTCTATCACTGCCATGGCTCAGGAGAAAGTTGAAGAAAAACAAAAGGATATGAAGCAGGAAAGTAAAGAATGCGTTTGTAAAAATGTATGTTTACCCTGCGGAGCAGAAATTAAGGACAAGAGTAAAGCCCTTGAATATGAATACGAGGGAAAGACCTACTACTTCTGCAGTGAACAATGTCTGGAAGCCTTTAAAGCAGATCCGGAAAAATATATTAAAGAATGCTGTTCCAAAGAAAAAGACATGGAAAGAATGAAAGCGGAAAAAGGATGTTGTAAAGAAAAAGATATGGAAAAAATAGAAGTGAAAAAGGAAGGTTGTAAAGAAAAGGACATGGAAAAAAAGGAATGGCATAAGAAAAAAGAAGTGGAAAAAGAGGAAAAGTCAGTAAAGGAAGAAGAACCGGAAGAAGAGTAATAATAAAAGTTATCTAATAAAAATATATAACCCTGACAGGGTTCCGAACCCTGTCAGGGTTTTTTATAGATGCCGAAAATATTATTATCTTCCGGATTCATTATACTTTTAAATAATCAAATCAAACTAACCAAAATAGCCTTTAATCAATGTCCCCTTCGGACCAATCAACAATAGACACCCTGATCTGGGAAGGATATGCAGCTGAATGATGCACTTTATTATGTGCCACAATCCAGTCAGCCTCATCATAATTATTACCCCCGGTGTTAAGATTACGGGCAAACCGGGGAAAATTACTGCTGGATACTTCTATTCGAATACAGTGCCCCGGAGCAAAATAATTACTGGTTGACAAGGAACTGACAGGCAGCTTATACACCTCTCCTTTTTCCATGAATACATCATTATCATACCCTTGCCGATAGCGAACTCATTGAATTGTCTCATCAAGAATATAGGCTCTTCCGACCGGATATACATCTATAAGTTTTACGGTAAAATATGTATC
>CAZKMO010000210.1:0-4490 GCA_964554015.1 uncultured bacterium | reverse complement strand
ATTTGCAATCACACTATGACATGTGGAATACGCTTCAAAAAAGAAAAAAAGAATATGACACCATAAGACCGTTAAGTGAGGTTGCATAATTCATATGCTTAGCAGATAACAAAATCATGCAGTTGACCACCTTTCTCAGGCGCATTTTACAGGTTTAGATTTTCACTAACATTCTATACTTTTCTCAACAGCCGAGCGAGTTTATCGGCGGCAACTGATGATTATCGTTATACTACAAAAACATATTACGTTCAAGAGATGATATTAGTATAAAGAGAAAAATATGTCAAAATATTTTCCACCAGGTTTATGTGCACATTGTTTGAATCATTTCGAAAATTTGACATCAGATCATGTATTACCTGAATCATGGTATCCAAAAGGAATACCGGTTGAGTTTGAGAAATGGCAAATGCCTTCATGTATTGATTGTAATAAAAAGTATAGCATAATTGAAGAAGATCTATTAACTAGGATTGGATTGTTACTTGATAACGATAAATTGGAATCAAAAGGTATTAGAGATAAAGTAATAAGATCAATGAAACCAAATGTTGGGAAAAGTACAAAAGATAAGGCGTGCCGTGAGAGGAAACGTAAAAAATTTCTGTCAGAATTATTCCCAATTAAAGAAAATATGCTTCAATCAGTAATACCAGGTTTTGGTATTGAGCCAAATTATCAATTAAGTGAACTTCAAGCAATTCCAGTTTATCAAGAAACCATAACTAAAATAACTGAGAAATTAGTTAAAGGTATGACATATATTTTTAATAATGCATTTATTAATGATGAATATTTAATTGATTTTGATTTCTTTGAAAAAGAAACAGAAGAGTATTTTGAAAAATTATTAAGCTTTGACTCAAAAGAATATAATTGTGGTCCAGCATTATATATAAAAAGAAGAGTTGCTATCGATGATGACGTATCCAGTTTGTATAAAATAATACTCTGGGGCAGGCTAAAATTAATCGGGTGGGTAACTCGAAAAGAAGATGAAACAGTATAACAACTGGCTCAACTGGATTTTAAAACTTATACTCTATACCCTTATATCCCCAATTACCCAATTACCATATTACCTACTTTTCGATCGCCTCGGGTATCTTACCCGAGGTTCATAATCTGTGGGCTTCCCAGCCCACAAAATAACATGGTAAAAAATTGAATGATCATAGTATTATTAAAATTACTAAATTGAATAGTGTATATACATATGGGGCAGAAGCCCCATAAGACAACGCCCTGGGCTACGAAGCCCAGGGCGATCTAAGGCAGAGTTTCGGAACAAGGATGTTAAGCTATTTATTGTGGATGAGTTACAAATCTCATCCCCTTAGCCCCCCTCTCTTTTGAAAAGGAGAGGGGGAAATTTTTCAATTTCAAAGTTAGCCAAAAAGTAAGAAAAACTTTAAACGCAGAGGAATCGCCAGGAAAAGCATTAAGTTTTTGAATATTTAATAATCAAATAATTACTGTTTTGTGAACTGATCTCAGAATAAGGATTAACGATTTGAGATTTTTGATTTGTTTCCTGAATCCCAAGACAGAGCATCGGGATGAGGAAAACGAAGAAAATATTTATACCCTATACCTTATAACTTATACCCCTTATATCCCCAATTACCTAATTACCCTATTACCCATTCCCTAATGCGCTTCCAGCCAGTTGTTGCCCACTCCGATATCCACTTCTATGGGAACGGATAGTTTAATGGCATTGGTCATCTCATTGGTTACCATCTCCTTCAGATCATCTATTTCGCCGGAAGGAGTTTCGAAGAGAAGCTCGTCATGTATCTGCAGAATTAATTTGGATTTCCATTTTTGGTCACTTAGTTTCTCGGAAATTCGTATCATGGCAATTTTAATCAAATCAGCTGCAGTTCCCTGTATGGGAGTATTTATGGCAGTGCGCTCCCCGAATTCCCTGATGCGCTGATTAGAGTTTTTCAGTTCCGGCAGATAGCGTCTCCGGTTTAAAAGGGTAGTGACATAGCCTTTTTCATAGGCCTGGGCTATGGTCTGGGAAATGTATTCATTGACCAGAGGATATTGGGCAAAGTAGGCGGTAATGAAATTTTCTGCTTCCTGATTGGAAATGCCCAGGCGGGTGGCCAGTCCGTAGGCTCCCATTCCGTAGATAATGCCGAAATTGATGGTTTTAGCCCGGCTGCGCAGCTCATCGGTAATCTCATCCGGAGGGAGATGGAAAATTTCAGATGCAGTTCGTAAATGTATATCTTCACCATTACGGAAGGAATCAATCAGGGTTTTATCCCCGGAAAGGTGGGCCATGATTCTAAGCTCGATCTGGCTGTAATCGGCAGAAACAATCTTCCAGCCCTTTTGCCCGGCAATAAAAGCCTTCCGAATCTCTCTGCCCAATTCCGTTCTTATGGGGATATTCTGCAGATTGGGTTTGCTGGTGGAGATTCTTCCAGTTACGGTCACCGTCTGATTGAAGGAGGCATGGATTCTTCCGGTCTGAGGATGAATCAGCTTGGGAAGGGCATCCACATAGGTTGATTTTAATTTTTTATATTTACGGTAATCCAGCAGTTTCCGGGGCAGGGGGTGCACAGACAGGGACTGCAGCACCTGTTCGTTAGTGCAGTATCCGGTTTTGGTTCGCTTTACTCTTTTTATTCCCAGTTCTACCTGGATTTTCATTTTTTCAAAAAGAATGGCGCCTAACTGCTGGGTGGAGTTAATATTGAATTCCTCACCGGCAATTTCATAGATTTCCTGTTCGATACTTAGCAGCCTGGTTTTCATTTCCTGGGATAAGCTTTGCAGAAGTTCTTTATCCACGGCAACTCCGTTTTCCTCCAGTTCCATAAGAACTTTAACAAAGGGCATCTCTACAGTATGAAAAAGATCCTGCAGGTTGTACTCCGAGAGTTTTGGGGCCAGGATATCTTTGAGCCGGAAAACAACGTCCGCATCCTCACAGGCGTATTCAGTAATAATATCCAAGGAAACTTCCTGCATACCTTTCTGATTTTTCCCGGATCCAATCAGTTCATCAGCGGTCATTTTCTTTTCCTGCAGGTACTCCATGCAGATAATATCCAGGCTGAAGCGGCGGGAAGAAGGATTAATCAGGTATGCAGCCACCATGGTATCAAAGGCAACCCCCTGCAGATGTATGTCATTGTATTTCAGTACCAGCCAATCGAATTTAATATTCTGCCCGTATTTTTTAATCCGGGGATTTTCCAGCACAGGTTTTAGAGAGGTCATTACCAGGGTTTTTCTTTCTGCAGCCGAGAGGGCGAACCAGGGTTCATTTCTGTTTTCCTCCGGAAAAAGAAGGGGAACATAATAAGCTTTACCCGGGGAAAGAGAAAAGGATAATCCCACAATATCAGCACTTATGGGCTCCAGAGAAGTGGTCTCCAGATCCAGAGCAAAACTGTCTGAATTTTCCAGTTGATGGCCCAAATCCTGCAGTTCATCTGGGGATAATACAGCCTTGTACTTTTTTTCTATGGTGTGCTCAGTTATAACGAATTCTTTTATTCTGCCCATGAGGCTGGTAAATTCCAGCTCTTTAAATAAGGAGATGAGTTCTTTTTTATTAATGGTAGTTGAATGTAAAGATTCAAGTCCGATCTCCAGTGGGACCTGAGTATCAATGGTTACCAGGGTTCTGGAAATCAGAGCTTGCTGTTTATGTTCCTGGATATTTTCTTTTAATTTATCCCCTTTTATGCTTTCCACATTTTTCAGGATATTATCCAGACTGCCGTGGATATCAATCAGATTTTTAGCAGTTTTTTTGCCGATCCCCGGCACCCCCGGGATATTATCCGAACTGTCCCCTCTTAAAGCCATATAGTCAATAATTTTTTCCGGACTGACTCCCACTTTATCCCTCACACCCTGGGAATCGATAATCTCGACCTCTCCGGAACGGCTCCTGCCCATGACATACATTTTGATGTTATCATCAACCAGTTGCATAAAATCCTTATCTCCGCCCACCACAAATACCTCCATATCTGCCTGAGCACCCTTTTTGGCCAGGGTACCAATAATATCGTCTGCTTCGTAACCGTCTTTTTCGATAAGGGAGAGGTTAAAGGCCTTAACCATTTTTTTTATCACCGGAAACTGTTCTGCCAGCTCATCCGGCATTTTCTCCCGGGTGGCTTTATAATCGGAGTAGATTTTATGCCTGAAGGTTGGGGCCCTGGTATCAAAAACACAGGCAATTGCTTCAGGATTTTCTTCCCGCAGAATTTTGATTAAGGTGTTGGTAAATCCAAAAATACCGCTGGTATTTATTCCCTTGGAATTGATCAAGGGATTACTGATAAAGGCAAAGTAGGATCGGTAGGCCAGAGCAGTGGCATCAATTAAGAAAAGACGTTTTTTATTCATGATTAAGTTCCTGGTTAATGTTATGCAGAGAATCAAGGATTACTTTTTATAAATTTATTTAAATCAAGAATGTGCTCAATGGTATGAGAAGAATAGAT
>CAZKMO010000209.1:0-4609 GCA_964554015.1 uncultured bacterium | reverse complement strand
AACCAGATTGGGGGAGGAGGAGTATCGGGGAGAAATGTGATTTCCGGGAATAATGGTGATGGCATATATATTGATGATGGAACTGGTAATAGAATACAGGGTAATTATATCGGACTCAATGCTGCCGGGAATGATTTCATACCTAATCATTATGGTGTTTATATATCATGCAACCATAATATAATAGGAGGTTCCGGGGATACAGAGGGAAATATTATATCCGGGAATGAGGGGTACGGGATTTATTTGTCTTATGCAGACAGCAATGAGGTAGGCGGTAATATAATTGGTACAAATGCGGAAATGGATACTATAGGCGGTAACGGTTACAATGGAATAAGTTTATATAATGCCCAGGGAAATAACATTGGAGGAGAGAATCCCCAACAGGGGAATATCATTGTCAATAATAACAGCGAGGGGATTATATTATCCGGCCTCGAAACTGAAAACAATATAATTTCCCGGAATTATATTGGTGTTGATCCGGATGGAGAAAAAAGTTTGCCCAATGGTTGGGAAGGAATTATAATTCGGGATGGAGCCAGTAATAACACAATCGGTCCGGCTAATGTGATTGCTTATAATCTGCAGGAGGGAATAGTAATCCAGGACAGTGCCAGTGTAGGCAATACCATAACCAGGAATTCAATTTACAATAACCGTGAAAAGGGTATTTCTTTGCTCTATGACGCCAATCAGAATATTCAGAAACCGGTAATCCAGGTGGGAGAAAATGTATCCGGAACCGCACCGGCTCTATCAACAGTAGAAATATTCTCCGGTACGGATGATGAAGGCAAGGATTTCGAAGGTTCTGTCACAGCGAATGAAGCCGGGAGTTTTATCTGGGAGGGAACTCCTGCCGGTTCCTGGGTGACTGCTACCGCTACCGATATAGCCGGCAATACGTCAGAATTTTCCGCTGCCTGGCTGATGGAGAGTATAGTGGTAACTACAACAGCTGATACCGGAGAAGGATCATTACGCTGGGCTATTACCCAGAGTAATTTTACCGGTCAAGCAGATACCATCTGGTTTAATATATCCGAGGATGATGATAATTTTGATGGAACCATATGGCGAATTGCTCCCCGGACAGCACTGCCGGAATTAACCGGTGGAGGGACAGTTATCTATGGAATATCGCAAAAGCAAAATCAGAGGGATACCAATACTGAAGGGCCGGAGATTCTTTTGGACGGCAGTGAAATCACGGGATACAGTGATGGTTTGGAGATCTCTTCTTCTCATAATGCAGTGTGCGGATTGGTTATCTCTGGATTTGTGTGGCTTGGTTTACGTATAGAGGGTGACGAGGCTGTAAATAATCAGGTGTATGCTAACTACATTGGAACTACACCATCTGGAAATGATACACTTCAGAATGATGGAGGTATAGGCATTTTTAATAGTGCAAACAGAAACCGGATAGGGGGAGCGGATCCGGACAGTATGAATGTCATTTCCGGAAACAATTCAAATGGGATTTATATTTATAGGGCTGATAGCAATGTGGTTACAGGTAATATTATCGGACTTACAGCTGCTGGAGATATGATGTTGGGAAACGGAAGATACGGTATAGAAATAGCAAATCAGGCTACCTATAACAGAATAGGTGGCAGTACTGTAAAAGAGCGTAATTTTATTTCAGGAAACCACTTTTGTGGAATCAATATTGAAGGTGAAGGGACGGATTATAATACAATGGTGGGTAATTTTATTGGTTTGGGTAGAGACGGTCTTACTGATCTGGGTAATGGAAACCAGGGTATATTAATTCAAGCAGGGCCTTGTAATAATACTATAGGAGGAATTTCATTTTATGAAAGAAACTGTATATCCGGCAATGAAAGAGAAGGTATTCGTATCTATTCTCCAAATACAACCCATAATCATATACTGGGTAATTATGTGGGAGTTGATTCCAGCGGAACAGTGGCGGTTGGCAATGGCAACCAGGGTGTTGAGTTGTCCTATCAAACCAGTCATAATTTAATTAGCAACAATATTATCAGTGGTAACAATTCAAGAGGTATCCAAATATCCGGTGCTTATACAGATTCTAACACGGTCCAGGGCAATTGGATTGGCTTGGATTATACTGGTCAGGATACTATTCCCAATAAGAGTAGTGGGATGGAAATTTCAGATTTTGCCAGCTATAATCTTATTGGAGGTCCTGATTATACAGATCGAAATATAGTTTCTGGAAATGAATATATCGGAATACGCATATTCCATGATTCAGCTGCTTATAATATTATTCAGAATAATTTTATTGGGTCCGATACCAGTGGCACCCTTGCCCTGGGAAATAGTGGAGCAGGTATATATATTTCCGGTATGAAAAATGTAATTAAGGATAATACAGTTTCTGCTAATTCTCAAGGAATATATGTATATAATTCAAATGGTGGAAATAGTATGCATAATAATTCTATTGGTGTTGGTGCAGATGGTATAACACCCCTTCCCAATAAGAGTTATGGTTTCTTGGTTGCCGGTAAGGCGGTTTCAGATACCATTGGACCTGGAAACAAAATTTGGTATAATCAGAGTTGGGGTATATATATGAACGGATCTGATTCCCAAAAAGTTACCATCACCCAGAATTCAATTTCAGGGAATGCTTTTGGGGGTATTATGCTTATTGACAGTGCTAATGCTGGTATTGCTACCCCGGTAATAACCGGTGAGAATCCCCTGACCGGAACCGCTCCTCCTGATTGCCGCATCGAAGTATTCTCCGATACCTCTGATCAGGGTGGAATATACGAAGGGTATACCACGGCTGACGAATTTGGAAACTGGACATTTACCGGTGAACTCTCCGGTCACTGGGTAACTGCCACAGCCACGGATACAGAGGGAAATACTTCCCAATTCTCCAGCAGTATGGAAACTTCGGTTAAACCCATAGAGAACGCCCAGATTCCGGAAAGATTTTTCCTCACCCAAAATTATCCCAATCCCTTCAATCCGGTGACCACCATACGGTTCGGAGTCAGGAAAGCCAGCCAGGTAGTGCTTAAGATCTATAACATTCGGGGGCAGGAAATATCCACGATAACCGATAAGTTTTATCCGGCAGGAGAGTATGAGGTAAAAGTGGATGCTTCCAGATTTTCCTCCGGCATCTATATCTATAAAATTCAAATGGCGGATTTTGTAGCTATTAAGAAAATGGTGCTGCTGGAATAAAGCTGAAACTAAGGATAAAAGATAAAGGATAAAACAAAAGACAAAATCCAAAAGAAAAAATACAAAATAAAATAATGTGAAACGGAGTATGGGGGTGTCGGAGTATGGGGGAATTGGTAAAGGTTTAGGTTGAGAAATACAAAGATAAAAGCATGCCCTGAGCTGGTCGAAGGGATAAAGGAAAAAACAAAAAGAAAAAATAAAAAATTGGATAGTCGCAGACCTAGACAGCAGTTTTTCCTGTAATATTTTTCATGACAGGGTAGATTTTGTTTTATCTTTTATCCTTTTTCCTTTATCCTTTATCTTTTCCATTCTCTATAGGTTTTTTTTCTTTATTTTGAGTTGTCAGATTGAATAGCAGTCTCAAAGCAAATTACTGAGAAATCAGCATGAAAATGATTAAAAAAATATTGTTCTTTTTATCCCTGTTTCTACTTTATATTATTTTTAAAGAGTTTCTTATCCTGTATCACTATGCCCGCTCCTTTCATCCGGTTTTAGGGTATGGAGTGCTGATAGTAATAACCTTTGGTCTGGGGTATTTCATTATCCTACCCCTTTTTAAAATTATTAGTATGCCCGCCAGACTTCGCCCTGCCCGGAATCCGGATAAAGTTGATCGACTCATTCAGACCCGCATGAAGTATTTTCTCAGGAATTCCTATCTTAATAAAACATATTTTGATTTTGATTCAGTCCGTGAGGATAAACACGGCTACACTAACGTCATCAATCACCTCAAACCTGAGATGAAGCGGATTCGTAAAAACTATGTCACCAAGGTTTTTTACAGCACTGCCATTGCCCAAAATGGATTTTTGGATGCGGTTTTAATCATTTCTTCCAGTGTGCATATGATCAAGGAATATTTTCTGCTCTATCACGGCCGGGTGAGCAACCGGGATTTATGGAAAATAGCACGAATGGTGTACTGGTCCATGATCATCGGAGGATCCGAAGGAATCGAGTATGCTGTAGATGAAATTATTTCCAGACTGTTCGGAGAAAGTATTAAGGGAATCACCTTTAGTTCCCGAATATTGGGCTCAGTTGCAGATGGATTGGTCAATGCAGCCCTGCTGACCCGTATTGCTCTTATTACTGAAAATTATTGTACTAAGCTGTATATAAAATCCAATAGAGAAATTTATCCAAATTATAGAACCATAGTATCATTAACCCAGATTATAACCGGGGATTTACTGGAGCGAATTTCCCGGGAAGTGAAAAAATTAACCAGAGATAAATCCAGGCAGCTGGTGGCCATGGCAGTCAATCCAGTGAAGTATGTGATTGAAAAGGCCTTTAAACGGGAAAATGGTACTTTAGACGATGAGGAATTTAAAAATGAGTTTTCTTCCCATCCTTTTTCTCGTTTGTCACTGCGGTTAGGTCGGAT
>CAZKMO010000208.1:0-4623 GCA_964554015.1 uncultured bacterium | reverse complement strand
CGGCTATATGATGAATTACAAAAAGCTAAAAATGAAGCCCAGATTGCTACCCGGGCTAAAAGTTCCTTTCTGGCTAATATGAGTCATGAACTTAGAACTCCCATGAATGGGGTAATCGGATTGAGTGAATTATTACTGGATACTGAACTAACTGCTGAACAAAAAAAATACGTAAATGCTAGCCTGCAGTCAGCTGAATCACTTCTAAGTTTAATTAACGATATTTTAGATTTTTCTAAAATTGAAGCTCAAAAATTTGAATTGGAAAATATAGATTTCAACCTCAATGAGATGATAGATAATTTTATAAATCCTTTAGCCATCCAAGTATATAATAAAAATCTTGAATTATATTACCATATACACTCAAACACACCTTTAGCGTTACATGGAGATCCCACCCGGTTAAAACAAATAATAATTAATTTAATTGGAAATGCAATAAAATTTACGGAACAGGGGCATATCAGCTTAGAGGTTTCTCCGGCAGATTCTAATATGATTAAACGAGGTAAAAAACATAATAAAAAATTAGGTAATAATAATGATAAAAATGAAAAAATATATTTGCATTTTACTATATCTGATACAGGAATTGGTATTCCCAAGGATAAGATAAATTCAATATTTAAAGTTTTCAACCAAGCAGAAGAATCCCATACCAGAAAATTTGGAGGAACAGGCTTGGGATTAGCCATAACCAAGAAACTGGTTAACTTGATGAAGGGAAATTTGTGGGTTGAAAGTACAGAGGGCAAAGGTACCACTTTCCATTTTATAATTCAATTACAACCAGGTAATCATGAAATCCTCCCGTTATCTGATGAAAATCCTCTTAAAGACACTAAAATACTTTTTGTTGATGATAATGAAATAAATTTGAATATTATGAAAGATTTGGCCACCCATTTAGATATGAAAGTGATTACTGCTCAAAATAGTAAAGATGCATTATCAAAATTAAATGATAGTTACAACAAAAATGAACCGGTTGATATAATTGTAATTAACTACCATATGCCTGAAATGAAAAATTTAAAATTAAGTAAAACAATACTATCTGATACTCGATGGAATCAAAAAAATATTGTTCTATTAAAACCAATAAACGAATTATCAACAAAGACTAAAGAAGAAGAAAACGGATTTTATTCCTATTTGAGTAAACCAGTAAAGAAGGAAGATTTTATTACAACTCTATCAGAAATAATAAGACCCGTACCTTCAATTAAAAAGGACCATACTCAAAAAAGAAAACAATCTATCAAAAAGAAAAATATTCACATTTTAGTAGCAGAAGATAATGAAATAAACCAGCATTTAACCAGGTCTGTTCTTGTTAAAGAGGGATACCAAGTAACAGTGGCTGACAACGGCCGTAAAGTTCTTGATGTCTTAGAGAAAGAGAATATTGATATTATACTTATGGATATACAAATGCCGGAATTAGATGGTTTGGAAACAACAAAAAAAATAAGATGTTCCGATCACTCCTATAGTAAACTGCCAATAATAGCCATGACTGCCAGTGCTTTCCAAGAGGATAGAGAAGAATGTCTGTCCAGTGGGATGGATAATTATATTGCTAAACCGGTTAAAAAAGCTGAGTTGTTGAGAATCATTAATAAATACACTTCTTCTCAACTTTATAATAATAAAGAAAAAACTACTACCAAACACCCTGAGAAGCCAAAATTTAAAAAAATAAATGGAGAAGAGGTAATTGATGCAAAAATTGCTTTAAATCAACTTGATGGTGACAGCAATCTTTATAAGAAAATATGCCTGGTATATAAAAATAAATCTCAAGAAAAGCTTGATGCCTTAGAAAAGGCAATTGATAAAAAATCTTTTCAGGAGGCCGAACGGTTATCGCATTCTCTGAAATCTTCCTCTGAAAATATAGGAGCTGAAAACGCAAAGCAAATTGCCTGCAAACTGGAAATAAATCTTATAGAAGGAATCGCCGAGATCACATTATTAAAAATGCAATATGAAAAACTGAAATTTGAAGTATCCAAAGTACTCACAGTTTTGAATGATTCCGAATGGTTAAAATGATTAATCAGTTTTTATAAGATAGAAGTTAGTCTCCCCATTTTTTTCTATAAATTTACTATCTTCAATCCTCAATTATCTAATCTCTTTTTCCCCTTTTCCTTTATTACCTGACATCTATCTTCTGACTTCTGCATTTCCCAATTATTTTCAATCATATCTTGAAATTAAAATTTTATTACCGTACATTATTTCTAAGTTTGATATATATTTTCAATTTGATTAAGATATGGAATATTACAAATTAACTGAAAACAGAATTCCTGAAAGTATTGTGCAACTCATCACCAGAAAATTAAATAAAGGTGCTGTTATTGGATATCCTACTGAGACTGTTTACGGACTTGGCTGTAATGCTTTAAATCCATCCGCAGTAAAAAAAATTTATACTCTCAAAGACAGAGATTTTTCTTTACCGTTTATTGTTCTGGTACATAATAAATCAATGGTCAGTACATTAACTACAGATATCTCTGAAAAGGCTGAAATGTTGATGGATGCATTCTGGCCCGGTCCTTTAACAATCATATTGAAGGCCTCATCAAGAGTACCCCAAGTGTTAACCGCTGGAAAGGGAACAATCGGGATAAGAATTTCTTCGGATCCAATATGTATGAAATTACTTAATGAATCTCAACTACCTCTTGTCTCTACCAGTGCCAATCCAGCCGGTAGTAATCCTGCAACCTCAGCTGATGCGCTAATGGAATATTTCAATGCCAAGATTGATATAGTTATTGACGCTGGTCAAAGGAAAGATTCCATAGGATCAACTATTATTGATCTCAGTAAAGGAAGAGTGAAGATTATGAGAAAAGGTGCTATTGCCTGTTCCCAAATTTATAATAAAATAAAAACGTTCAATGAATAAAAAAAAATTCAAAGTATTATTTATTTGTACGGGAAATTGTTGTAGAAGTCCAATGGCTAAAGGAATATTAAATAATTACTTACAAAAGAATAAAATTGAAAATATTGAAGTTGATTCAGCAGGTATCATGGCACCGGCTGACTCACCCCCTTCCAATTATACAATCATGGTTGCGGTAGAGAATGGCATTGATATTTCTTCCCATCGATCTAAATTAGTTAATCGGGAACTGGTGGAATCATCAGATCTAATCCTGGTAATGGAGCAGTCTCATAAAGATTATATAAGTAAATTTTTTCCCTTTTGTAAAAAGAAAGTTTATTTATTAAAAAATTTTGGAGACACTGCCAAGGGGGGAGAAATTGATGATCCTATTGGATTTGAATTGGACACCTATCGAATTTGTTTTCAGGAACTAAAAAAAGAAATATACCGTATAATACTGGAATTAATAAAAATAACTGAAAAAAACTGACATTCTGAAGGATAATATTTATGAGATTAGTAATACTTATGTTTTTACTATTTACGATAAATGTGAAAAGTCAAATTAAAGAACAGAATAATAACCACATAAGTAAAGTATTTCATTCTACCATTGACACTGTCAGTTTAAAAAGTGATACAATTAATTTTCCCAAAAGAGAAAATAACGCTTTTCAAAAAGGAGAAGAGCTGGTGTTTGAAGTGGCTTTTGGTCCCCTAGTAGCTGGTACTGCTACTATGAGCATTCCGGACACCCAAACCATAAAGGGACGCTCCTGTTATCATATAGTTACCACCGCTCGTTCTACAAAATTTGTGGATACATTCTATAAAGTACGAGATAAGATCGAAACCTTTATTGACATGGAAGGATTATTTCCCTGGAAATTCAGCAAACATTTAAGAGAAGGTTCCTATCGTACCGAGCAATATGTTGATTACGATCAAATTATGGGAAAAGTCTATTACAAAAAAGACACAATTAATGCTCCTAGGTTTATTCAAGGAATTCTTTCTTCCTTTTACTTTGTCCGTACCTTCCCTTTAAAAATAAAAGAATCATTTGATATTGATAACTTTGGGGATGGAAAAATATATCCCTTAAAAATTCTGGTGCATAAAAAAGACAAGGTAAAAGTTCCTGCCGGTGAGTTTGATTGTATTATTATTGAACCCATCATAAGGGAGGAGGGAATTTTTAATCGACAAGGAAGGCTGGCGATTTGGCTAACTGATGATAAAAGACAGATGCCTGTGCTGATGAAGAGTAAGCTTCCCATAGGATCAATTGATGCCAGGTTAATTTCATATGAAATGGGGGGATCTAAGAAAGCAGACAATAATTGATGCAATAGGTGAATAGCCCTTAAAACAGCATAAAGCAGATCCTGACTGCCTAAAGCTGAATAATGAAATACTATAAAAAACCACTTAAGAGGGAGTATAAGGGTATGGGTAAATATAAAGAAATTAATCTTTCTAAACTCAAGACTATTTCCATGGAAAAACGAAAAAGCAAAATGAGTATTGGCCAGAATGCACATCCATTTTCACCTGGATCGAGTTTTAAAGAATTCTGGAATAGTGTACCGAATTTATTAAAAAGTAAAGATTTAGATGAATTAACTGATAAGGTAATTCAAGCTGTAACCAGTTCCAGCCCCCTTATAGTAATGATGGGAGCCCATGTTATTAAAACAGGATTAAGT
>CAZKMO010000207.1:0-4713 GCA_964554015.1 uncultured bacterium | reverse complement strand
ATGAAGCCCAGGGCGATCAAGATAGATTTCATCGATTATCAGGTTCCAACTAATCACTGCAGCCGATGTTCCCCGCCGCTGCGCTCTGGGCAACACGGCTGAGTTCGTTGTTATAGCATAAAAATAAATTCACGAATCTGGTCTTATTTAGAAAATTTAGCTAAGTGAAACTATATAAAGAGGAAAAATAAATAGACTGGTAATTAAGCATGATCTATGCTAAATAGGATAGAATTTTTGTTTTTTTGAGTAAATAAATTTTTCCCTTGACATTATAATAAAGATTACATATTTTACTTCTAATTATATCATTTATTACATTTACGGGAGACAGTTTTTCAAAAAAATCATTTTTTTTGAAACTTTGGCATTGAACTTGCATATAATAATATTACAGGCCTGTATATAATGTCACAGGTCTGTTGTCTGTAATTAAAATATATTTAATTTTTGATAAAAAAGGGGAGGCAAAAAAATTGACAATTTTATTTATAGAATTGTCCAATTTTTATAGGCTAAAATGAAAAATATAGTTCCAAAAAAAATGTTAATTACAGCATATATTATTGTAGAACCAGACGATGATTCCTTTTATGCTACTTGCCCAGCCTTTAAAGGACTTCATACTTATGGTGATACTGAAAAAGAAGCAATTGAAAATGTAAAAAATGCTATTATTGCCTATGTTCTTTCTTTGCTTAAGCATGGGGAACCAATTCCATGTTGTACAATAATTGAAAAAAAGAAATATAAGAAACTGTTCCGCTCAAATGTAAAAACTTTTTATGAAAACATACCTATTCCTGCCTTCGTATGAAATATTCCAAAAATATTTGGAATCAACTAAAAAATAAAACAGCCAAAGATTTAATTACGGCTTTAAAAAAAGATGGTTGGATACAAGATACTAAAGTTGGCTCTGAACAAGTATTTCGCCATTCTGATGGACGCCGTGTTTCTATTCATTTTCACCCTAAAAAAACATATAGTCCAAAATTATTAAAAAATTTATTGGAAGATATTAACTGGTCTGAAACAGAAATGAAAAAAATAAAATTTATTAAATAAATTTTATTTTAATAAAGCTTTTTGAATGTATATAATTATTAGATATTTCAACAAATTTCCAGTATCAATGTTCATACGTACGTTGTTTTAAGGTCGTTCTAAATGTCCCATTTTTAGTCACTAAAAACAGGGTCATTTGTTGCAGTTTTGGAGTTTATTTGTTTCAAGCCCCCTATTGTGTTGACCGTGATCAAGTCAAATCATATATGCAGCAAAGTACCGGGATTACTTCCTCCCCTGTAAGAAGATTCCGCTGATAATTAAGATCAATCCAATAATAGAAGATAGTAAAATATCCTCTTTTACTACCAACTGCAGAAAAAAGAGGGATAAAAAGGGACTTAAATAGACTACATTACTCACCGATGAAGTGCGCGGAGCTGTTTCCAGTGCTCTGAGCCATAAAACATAGGTCAATCCCATTTCAAAAATTCCTATCCAGATAATACCCATCATTCCATAAAAAGAAGGTAATGCAAAATTACCAGATAAAATTGCTAGTAATAATAAAAAAATACTCCCAAAACAAAAATTAAGAAACAATTTAATCCCGGCATCTCTTTTATCCCGTACATTAAAAATCCAGTATAACGCCCAGATAAAAGAGCTGCCTACTGCGAGTAATACACCGGTTAAGCTGGTAAACTGAAGTGAAAAAATACGTCCTTTGGTGGCAATAATAAGAACCCCCATAAATCCAAGCAGGATAGCAGTAATATGAATGAGTTTAATTTTTTGTTTTAACAAGGGGATAGAAAGCAAGGTCAGAGCAATGGGCCAGGTATAATTCAGCGTACCTGCCTCCTGTCCGGGAAGCAGGGAATAGGCTGTGAAAAGCAAAAAATAGTAGAGGCAGGGATTGAGCGCTCCCAATAGCAAAGAGGAAATAATATCTCTGCTGGTAGTCTTTTTCAAAAAAATTATTTTGCCGCTTAAGACCAGAGAGAAAAAAAGAGTGATGACTGATACCAGGGAAGAAAAAAGAAGCAGCTGTAAAATATTCTGCTCCATAATCCCCAAAGTAAGTTTGAAAGCGGAAGCCATGGTTGACCAGAATAAAGTAACAACCAGAGCGTATACATATGCTTTAGGAACTATATTAAAAAAATTCCTGCTGGAATTATTAACTTTTTTCCCTTTGATTAAAATAATCCTTAATAACTTTTTCATGATCAAAAACTATAGGCGAGGGTAAGCTATCCCGGTCAAAAAGGCCCGCATCTTGGGCATCATCAGCAGCCTGCAAATCACCTTTTCCCCTGCCCACAAACACAGTGGATATAGTATGCATTCTGGGATCCCGTGTCGGATCAGAATATATCCCCAGAAGATAGGTTAATTCAACCTCCAAGCCGGTTTCCTCTTTTGCTTCTCTGACCGCAGTTTCTTCCACTGATTCGCCATAATCCACAAATCCGCCCGGAATCGCCCAACCATAGGGAATATTCTTTCGATTAATCAAGACAATTTTCTGATTATATTCTATGATAATATCAACCGTGGGAATGGGATTTTTATATAACTGAATTTTCTCTCCGCATCGGGGGCAGATTATGTTTTTACTGGTACTCATATTTCCTCTATTTATGATATTTTTTACCTTTCAGGATAGTGAAACTCCGATAGATCTGCTCCAATAAAATTAACCTGGTCATTTCATGAGTAAAAGTCATTTTTGACAGAGAAACAACTGTATCTGATTTATTCTTTACTGTCTTACTTAATCCTAGGGTTCCACCGATAATAAAAAGAAGATAACCTGTTCCCTTGTTCATAACCTTGGAGATCAATTGAGCAAAACTTTCCGAGGAAAACAAGGTGCCATCCTTATCAAGGCTAACTATCCAACTTCTGGGAGGAATTTTTTTGAGTAATCTTTCACCTTCAGCAGTAATGATTTCACTGGGTTTCCTGGTTTTAATAATTCTTTCTTCTTTTACATAATCTATTTGCAAAGGAATGAATTTTTGTATACGCTTAATATAGTCAATCTCTCCCTGCCGGATAAATCCTTTTTTTACTCTTCCCACTGATAATAGTTTTATTTTCATAAATTAAAATGTATGGTTATTCAATATTTTTAAAATTGTCTGAAGTTCCCTGGATATTTCTTCTATAAATGGTTTAATCTTATTAGTATAAGTGGGTTTTATAGTAACCTCTTCTATGGAAATATCTTCATTAATCATGATTTCATTAATCTTTTCATCCGTGTAACCAATTTCTTTTAATCTTTTTATTTTTTTTACAATCTCCAAATCATCCGGTTTAAATAATTTTCTTCCCGATTGCTTTTTTACTGAATTCAGAAAAGTAAATTTACTCTCCCACTTACGTATCAGATAAGGTCGTACATGCAGCATCTTACTTATTTCAACAGTGGAATAATACAATCTTTTAATATTAGGACCCTGCATAATAAAAAATAAATTTCCTTATGAACGTTCCCAAAAAGAATAACTCATCGATTTGATTAAAAAAGTACCATAGGAACATGAATTAATGATTTTTAATTTTATATCTTCAAAAAAATCAAACGGTTTTCTGCCCAGTTTTGCTTTCAAACTAAATTCACCATCGAAAAGATAATAAGCTTTTCTTTTTAATACAAATGAATTTCCCTGAAGCTTTGCTTTATGTTTTCGATTAATGTGAAAAGCACATCCTTTTTCATATCCAACCTGCTGACAATAATCAATTACTCTTTGGTTATATCTGCCAAAAGGAAAAGATATATATTTCACCGGTTTCCCGGTTTTATCTTCAATCTCTTTTTTGGAGTAATCAAGCTCACGATATATATCTTTTTCCTTAATCCTGGTTAAATCAGGATGATTAACAGAATGGGATCCGAATTCATATCCCTGATCGGAAAGTTCTTTTATATGTTCCCAGGAAAGGTGCTTAAACCGTATCCAACCTACATTAACATCCCATAAATTCAATTTTCCTACATACCCGGTTATAATAAAGATAGTGGCAGTACAGTTATATGACTGCATTACAGGATAGGCATTGGCATAAATACTCTCATATGAATCATCAAAATTTAAAATTATAGGTTTTTCTGGAAGCTTAAGGTGGCCGTTGCCTAAATCTGAAAGGGAAATAGTATCATATCCTGCTGTTTTTAGAAAGGATATAATTTTTTTGAACTGGAGAGGCGTGACCCTGGTTACTCCCCACTCAAAACGTTTATCCACCTTGTGAAAGGTTATTATCGGTACCTGCATGCTTCTTCTCTACCCGGAATAGATTATTTTAGGAATCTAAAAAACAAAGTTAATTATATCTTAACTGGAACCTTCTTATCTGTATAAACCATAATACTCTGGTTAAGAACTTTTCCGGCTTTAATGAGGTTATCACAATTTAATACATAAGCGATTCGTGCCTCTTGTTTACCTTTTCCTTCCGTCTTATAAAAACCAGGTCCCGGGGCCATCATTACCGTATTACCGTTGATCTGGAAATCAGTCAACAGCCAGCGGGAAAATTTCTCGATATCATCAATTGGAAAGGTAACCATCATATAAAAAGCACCTTTGGGTTTTTTCACAAATACTCCCGGGATATCACTGAGTATATCAAATATAGTATCTCTTCGCTTTTTATACTCCCGGAGCATTTTATTAAAATATTTAT
>CAZKMO010000206.1:0-4895 GCA_964554015.1 uncultured bacterium | reverse complement strand
AAATAAGTCCGCCGGTACAGGACTCGGCCACCGCTACAGTTAATTTTTTAGCCAAGAGTATGTGCGCCACCACCTCTTCTATGGTCTCATTTCCCCTGCCGTAGATATAATTTCCCAGTTTTTCCCTGAGTTTTTCTTCTGCCCGGGATATAATCATTTCAGCTTTTTCTGATGTACTTTCCCTGACTTTCAATTTGATCTGAACCCCGCTGACCTGAGGTAAATAGGCAATGCTGATCTGGGGAAACTGCTTTCTAATTTCTTCTGCATGGGAAGCAACTTCAGATTCGGATATTCCCGTAGTTCTTATTATTTTTTGCTTTCCGGTTTGAGCCGGATAATTATTTTTAAGAAAGGGAAGTACTTCCTTCTGGATCATTTCCTGCATTTCGGATGGTACTCCGGGAAGAAAAAAGAAAACAGATCCTTTATACTTAAATCTTACTCCCGGGGCTGTACCTATAGGATTAGGTATAACCAGGGCACCTTCCGGTAATTCCGCCTGTTTCCTATTCTCCGAGGACATGGGTTTTTCCCTGATTTTAAATTTTGTGGTTATGGATTTCATTACTTCGTCATGAAAAACCAGCTTTCTGTTGAAAAACCGGGCTGCCGCTTTCAGGGTAACATCATCCGTGGTTGGTCCCAAGCCTCCGGTTGCAATAATTACTGCGGCCCGGTTGGCTGCTGTTTCCAGGGCTTCAACAATAATATCTACCGAATCGCCCACGGTGGAAATATAATCGACTCCTATATTTACCTCATCCAAAACCCTGCCGATGTAAGCTGCATTTCCATTGAGTATAAACCCGGATAGCAGTTCTTCACCAATGGAAATAAGCTCCACTTTCATTTAGCATCCTTAATAAAAAATATAGAGTAAAATCCTCAAAAAAAGATTTGTATAGATACCGGCCAGAACATCATCTAGCATCACTCCCCATCCTCGGGGAATTTTCTGGGAGATATTCACCGGAGGAGGTTTGATTATATCTAAAATGCGAAAAACAAAAAAAGCAATTATCAGCCACCACCACTTTAATCCATCCGGTAGAAAAATTACCGAAAGCCACATACCTACCATCTCATCAATATTAATAAGGGAAGCATCTCTGCCCTCTGTCTTTTCCACCTCAGTGGCTGCCCAGACCCCAATAAAAAACAAGAACAGGGAAATTATTAAAAGAAAAAACCCCTTAAAAGAAGGAAAAACCAATAAGGGAATTAAGGCCAGAGCACTCCCTACCGTTCCCGGTGCCACCGGAAAATATCCGCTGTATAATCCTGTTGCTAATAACCGGGATAACCTTTTCATATGTCCTTTCCGGATTCTGAAGGTAAAAAAAGCCTGAAGATATCGTCCCTGATTTTTTTTACCTGGTATTTATTTTCAATCAAATACACTATCCCTGAAATAACTGTAATTATGGTAACTGTATACAAAAGAACCATGATTATTGTGCTATTCAATAATATATTTACTATTCTATTTTGATATTCCATATCTCTGCTATTAATAAAAAGATCATATAAGTATATATAATACAGAACAGTTAATTGTCCAAAGGTTTTAACCTTACCTAAAAAATTGGTACATACTGGTTTTGTACTTTTAATTGTATATAATCGTAAAGAGGTAATAAGGACATCCCGAATTATGATCACCCAAATTATCCAATTGGGTATATATCCCAGCCTATTAAAAACAACCAGACTGGTTATAACCAGGATCTTATCCGCCAGAGGATCTAGGAATTTACCCCCGGTTGAAACATTATTGTATTTTCGGGCAATATAGCCATCATACCAGTCAGTCAAGACTGCTATGGTAAATACTCCCAGTGATACATAGCGTAGGATTATATTTTCACTTAAAAATAATAGTACGAACAGCGGGGTTAAAACTATTCTGAAAATTGATAATTGATTGGGTAGTCCCATAGTTATTAATATATTTAGTGATAGGGTTTATTTATTGAAAATTACTCTGTCCTCCAGAGCTTTGCTAATGGTTACATTATCATTAAATTCCAAACAGGCACCAAACGGTATCCCTCGAGCTATCCTGGTAACCTTCACCTTTTTCTTTTCCAGAAGCGTAAACAACCGGGAACTGGTCATTTCCCCTTCGATGGTAGGATTGATGGCCAGAATTACCTCTTCTATCTCAGCATTAATTCTTTGGATTAACTCTTCTATTTTCAAATCTTTTTCTTCCACACCATCCAGGGGTGATAACATTCCTCCCAAAACATGATAGATCCCATTATATTGACCTGTTCTTTCGATGGCCAGAAGATCTTTATGCTCATTTACCACACAAACAGTGGAATGATCTCTTTTGGGATTACTGCAGATTTCGCACACTTTCTGCTCGGTGAGATTAAAACATAGAGAGCAGTATCCAATATTTTGATATAAATCCAAGACAGACTGGGCCAGCACCTCACCTTTCTGTCTGTCTCCCTGTAACAAATACAATGCTATCCTCTGAGCGGATTTTTCTCCTATTCCAGGTAAGGCGGAAAAGGAGGTAATCACTCGTTCTAATACTTTTGAACTGTATTTCAAGGGTGCACCTATGGTTATTAGATTAATCCCGGAATTTTTAAACCACCAGGTAAATTTCCCAACATTCCTCCTGCCACCTTCTTCATTTCTTCCTGGGCCATTTCCCGGGATTTATCCAGTCCCTGATTTACTGCCGCCATTATCAGGTCTTCCAGCATTTCCGTATCTTCCGGATTAACAACTTCTTCATCCAGAGTGACCGATAATATTTTTTGCTTTCCGTTTACTTTAACGGTCACCATCCCTCCCCCGGCAGAACCTTCCACTGTCATCTCCTCCAGCTTGTTCTGCACCTCTTCCATTTCTTTCTGAATTTTGCGCATCATTCCAAATTGTCCGGCAAAATTATTTTTACTCATTTGTATATTCTCCTTGTTTCACCAAATAATCTATCAACTTATAAGTTTTGCATCAATATCATCCACCAAATCCTTTAAGGATTTATCATTCTCTAATATATCCTCTAAATTTTTTCCTTTTTCGTTGCCTATTATCTTCTTTTTTTCTGATTTAGGGAGATCTTTTTTGATACATTTTATATATACGTCCTGTTTGAAAACTTCTTTTAACACTTCAGACACAATATTTTTTGACCGGTTAATTGCATCTATATGAAAATTATTATCCAGACCAAACACAACTTCTATATTTTTCCCTTTTAGATCATATAAAATCCCCTCAGCCAGAAAAGAGCCTAGGGTAATTTTCTTATGCTTAATCCGGCTGATAAACTCCGGCCATTGTTCTCTAATCAGCTCCAGGGTCAGGGACTTTTTTTTTTCCGGCTGACTGCTCTGACTGCTATTAGGTTCAGTTTTTACTTTCTCAGCACTTTTTTCCTGTATTTTTATATCAGTTTTATCCTGGGACGGATTTTTTTTCTCAGAAGGGTTTTTATCCGAAACCATCGTCTGCAGAGGTATCTTGACTGCTATATCTTTTATCTGGGAAATCAAATCCTCAACTGTTACTGTTTTATCCATTTTTATCATTTTAACCACGGCCAGCTCCAGCTGAAAGCGAGGTTGCACATCTCTCCTGAGTTTGGCTTTGGCATCGGAAGTGATTTTAATCAATCGTAATATATCGCCTTCTTCAAATTTTTCAACTTGAGTCAGGTATCGCTTTTTATAGGTTTCGGACGTCTGCAAAATTTCCGTATTCTGGGTGGAAATGACAAAGAGTAAATTTCTTAAATGATCCTCCAATCCATTTAAAAACTCTTCTATATCATACCCTTTGGATACGATATCTTCCACTAATTGTATTCCTTTTTTAATATCTTTTTCCTGTACAATATCAGTTATCTGGAAAAAAACATCCTGCTCGATCAATCCCAGAGCTTTGATAACCTGTTCTCCGGTTATGGCCCCTTCGGTGTAGGAAATCATCTGATCCAGAATGGATTGACTATCCCGTAAGCTGCCGTCCGCCTTCATGGAAATCAGCTGAATGGCCTCATCATCAATGTTAATCTTTTCAGCCTGACAGATAGTGCGAAGACTTTGGTTGATCTCCTGAGTGCTTATTCTGCGGAAATCAAACCGCTGGCACCTGGATATAATGGTAGGTGGCACTTTATGGGGTTCGGTAGTGGCAAAGATAAAAACCACATGTTCCGGTGGCTCTTCCAGGGTTTTCAGCAGGGCATTGAACGCCTCTTTGGTAAGCATATGCACTTCATCAATGATATATATCTTATATCTGCCGCTGGAGGGAACATACTTGATTTTCTCTCTGAGACTTCTAATTTCATTAATTCCCCGGTTGGAAGCCCCGTCAATTTCGTACACGTCTGTATTGATTCCCTCGGATATTTCTTTACAGCTACTGCATTGATTACAGGGAACCGTGGATATGCCTTTATCACAATTCAATGATTTTGCCAGTATTCGGGCTGCGGTTGTTTTGCCCACTCCCCGGGGGCCGGTAAAAAGATAGGCATGAGCAAGGCGCTCGTTCTTAATGGCATTCTTTAAGGTTGAGGTTACGTGCTCCTGCCCCCGCATATCTTCCCAGACTAAAGGCCGCCATTTTCGTGCTAATACCAAATAACTCATTTGTATCCCTATTATAATTTAAGGCTGTGCACCCCTCCTCGCTACCGCTTAAACTGAATTCAATTCTGGCAGCCAACTCCAGCCAAGTAAATCTACGGCACATGTTAAGTTGCCTACCGCTGCTACCTTCCGGTCCTGACGGGGTTCAACAACCGCCCATTGCGTAGAACTCGAACTATCAACATCGCTTACCAAAATATCCTCCGGCCAGCATGTATCTCGTTGGGGAATTAAATCCTGCTATAGCGGATTGCAGGTTACAAG
>CAZKMO010000205.1:0-4954 GCA_964554015.1 uncultured bacterium | reverse complement strand
GTATTTATTTTTTTAATCATAAATGTATAGCCTTTCCACCTGCTTTTTCAATTATTTTAATTGCACTGGCACTAAAGGCATGTGCTTTCACTTCCAGCGATTTTTTTAGTTCGCCCTTTCCCAATATTTTTACCGGCTGATTTTTTTTCCTTATCAATCGTTGCTTATACATTTCATCAGGATTTACTTCCTTGGATCCAGCTTTTTCCAGGTCTTTCACATTAACAACCTGATATTCTGTACGCGAAATATTGGTAAATCCCCGTTTAGGCACTCTTCTTTGAATAGGCATCTGACCGCCTTCAAACCAAGCAGGGGATGTTGCCCCACTTCGAGACTTCTGACCATTGTATCCCCTACCGCAGGTCTTTCCTCGCCCAGATCCTATACCTCTTCCTACTCTTTTCCGATCTTTTTTATATCCTTCAGCAGATTTCAAACTCCCAAGATCCATTATTCCCTCATTTGTTTATTTTTTCTACCTTTACTAAATGCGATACTTTATTAATCATACCCTGAATGTGCGGTTTATCCGGTAGTTCAACCGTGTGATGTAATTTCTTAAGACCTAATGCTTGAATTATTCTTTTTTGCCTTATATTTCTTTTTATAGTACTTCTTATTTGAGTGATCTTTACCTTCCCCATGCCAAATCTCCACAATTATTCAAAAATTTCCTTTAATGTTTTACCTCTTTCCCGGGCCACAGTTAAGGCATCTCTTAAACTTAATAGTGCCTTCATGGTTGCCTTAACAATATTATTTGGATTTGATGAACCTAAAGATTTACTTAAAATATCCTGTATACCAGCAGATTCAACCACGGCTCTTACTGGCCCACCCGCAATAACTCCGGTTCCGGGAGAAGCCGGCTTAAGTAAAACTCTACTTCCACTACATTTACCCATTATCTCATGTGGAATAGTACCCTTAACCATCGGTATAGTAACCAAACTCTTTTTTGCAGCCTCAGATCCTTTTGCTATGGCATTGGTTAACTCACGGGCTTTCCCTAAACCAACTCCAACGTGTCCATTACCGTCACCCACTACTACTACCGCATTGAAACCAAATCTTCTGCCACCTTTTACTACCTGTGCTACCCGATTTATATGCACAACACGTTCTTTAAGATCAAGTTCTCCAGGATTGATATTTTCCAAAATCTACTCCGCTCTTTATATATTAAAATTTTAAGCCTTCTTTTCTCGCTGCCTCTGCTAAAGCCTTCACTCTGCCGTGATAATCAAATCCATTCCGATCAAAAACAACTTTTTTAATCTCTTTCTTTACTGATTCTTTAGCTAAATGAGTACCAACAAGTTTGGCAGCATCAATTTTAGTTTTTGTTTTCCCTATCTCTGTAGTTAAGGATTTTGAAAGAGTTGATACCGATAATAAGGTTTTTTGATTCAAATCATCTATTAATTGAGCATATATATGACGTAAACTTCTATATACAGTAAGTCGAGGACATTCCGGCGTACCATACACTTTTTTACGGATTCTTTTTTTTCTTCGCAATCTATTTTCTAATTTTTTTAATTTTGCATTACTTTTCATAAATATAATTCCCAGATTTACATTTACGCTGTTATGGCTGCTTTTCCAGCTTTTTTCTTTACATGTTCGTCTACATACCTTATTCCTTTACCCTTATAGGGTTCAGGAGGTCTAAAAGATCTGATTTTTGCTGCCACTTCTCCCACTAAAGCCTTATCAAATCCTTTTACTATAATTTTATTCTGTTCAGGTATCTCAATGGTAATGCCATCCGGGAGTATAAAATAAATTGGATGGGAATAACCAATATTAAAAATCACTGTTTTACCATCCAATTTTACATCGTATCCAATACCCCGTAATTCCAATCGTTTCTCATATCCTTGCGTAAGACCAAAAATCATATTATATATTAAACTTCTATAAAGTCCGTGTAAAGATTTAAAATATTTGGTATCATTCGGTCTGTTTAAATAAATAGTATTATCTTTAACTTCTACTTTAATCCCTGACAGAATTTCTTGTTGCAGGACTTTCTCTCCTTTTTTTACGGTAACAATATTATCTTTAAAGGAGAAATCAATACCTTCAGGTATTTCAATTGGAATTATACCAACACGTGACAATTTTTTACTCCTCTTATTTTAATCTAATAAATATAAAATAATACTTCCCCGCCAACGTTATTCTTTTTTGCTTCTTTCCCGGTTAATACTCCCTTGGGTGTAGTCAATACTGATACTCCCAGTCCATTAAGAACCCGGGGAATTTCGGTTACTTTTACATATTGTCGGATTCCTGGTTTACTTACTCTCTTTAATCCTCTTATTACATTCTTCCCCGATTCAACATATTTTAAATATAAACGTAAGGTACCCTGTTTATCATCATCAATTATGGTAAAATTCTTGATATACCCTTCATTTACCAATATTTCCGATACTTTTTTAAGAATATTTGAAGCAGGAATATCTACTTTACTATGTTTGGCTATAATAGCATTTCGAATTCTGGTTAAATAATCTGCAATTGGATCATTCATGGACATAATTACTGACTCCTACCTATATTTACCAACTGGCCTTTTTTATACCAGGTATATCTCCAGATAATGCCAACTCTCTAAAACAAATTCTGCATAAATTAAATTTTCGCATATACCCTCTTGCTCTGCCGCACCGTATACATCTATTATATTCCCGTACCTGATATCTTTGTTTCTTCTTTTGTTTAGCAATTAATGATTTTTTTGCCACTTAAATACCTCATAATTTTTTTATACCTATCTCTTTTGAAATGGCATTCCTAATGCTTTTAATAAATGATAAACATGTTCATCTTGATCAGAATCAGTTACAAATGTAATGTTTAGCCCTCTAATTTTCTGCACTTTCTCATAATTAACTTCTGGAAATATGATTTGCTCTCTTACTCCCATGGTAAAATTACCTTTTCCATCAAATCCGCTGTCATTTACCCCTTTAAAATCTCTCACCCGGGGAAGTGCAATATTAAAAAAACGATCCATAAATTCATACATTCTTGTTCTTCGTAAGGTAACTTTACACCCAATTTTCTCACCTTTTCTAATTTTAAAATTAGAAATATCCTTTTTAGCTTTGGTTATTATTGGTTTCTGCCCACTAATAAAAGTTAATTCTTCCACTGCCTCATCTAATAGTTTTGGATCTTCCACTCCATCACCGATTCCCATATTCAAGACAATCTTTTTAAGCCTGGGCACTTGCATTACATTCTTCATCTTAAACCGTTTTAATAATGAAGGGACTACTTCTTCATTATACTGCTTTTCTAACCGTGGTATGTATTTTTTATCTTTTGCCATTTAAATACTATTCCCTTAATGGTTTAGTTTTACTATGAGGTTGCGAACATTTCTCCACAATTTTTGCATACTCTTATTTTCTTTCCGTTATCCAGAATTTTATTCCCCACTCGAGTGGGAGTATTACATTTAGGGCAAATAACCATTACATTAGATACATGTATGGAAGCTTCTTTCTCAATAATTCCTCCCTGAGGATTTTTCTGAGTAGGTCTAGCATGTTTTTTAATAAAATTGATGCCTTCTACAATAATCCGATTTTTTTGGGGTAAAACTTTTAATACTCGTCCGCTTTTCCCCTTATTGTTTCCTGATAATACTAACACATTATCATTCTTAACAACTTTCATACTATAGTTTACTCCACCTTTTAAAGTACCTCCGGGGCCAATGATACTATTTTCATAAATTCTTTTTCCCTTAATTCCCGAGCTACCGGTCCAAATATACGAGTTCCGATAGGTTCATGAAGATCATTAATTAAAACCACGGCATTATCATCAAATCTCAAATAAGACCCATCATTTCTGGCGATTTCTTTATTGGTTCGTACAATAACTGCTTTACTGACCTGGCCACTTTTAACCGTCCCGCCAGGAATCGCATTCTTTACTGAAACCACAATTATATCTCCAACACTGCCGTATCTTCTTTTTGAACCACCCAAAACTTTAATACATTGAACTTTTCGTGCCCCTGTATTATCCGCAACATCTAATTTAGTATAATTTTGAATCATTTACCTAGTCCCCGCTTCTCCTTTATTTGGCTTTCTTGACTATTTCAATTAACCGCCATCGTTTATAACGACTAAGTGGTCTTGTTTCCATAATTCTAACAATATCTCCAACCGAACATTCTTCCTTTTCATTATGAACCATAAATTTCTTTGATTTCTTAATATATTTCTTATATAATGGATGTTTCACTTTTCTGGTTACTTCTATAACAATAGTTTTATCCATTTTAGTACTTACTACTTCTCCGGAAAATATTTTTCTTTTGGCCCTTTCATCCATGATCTCTTCTCTCCTCATGCCTTTTTCTCTTTCTTTTCCCTGATACCGAGTTCGTATTCTCTTAATATTGTCTTTAAACGGGCTATATCACGTCTAATATATCGAATCTTTAAAGGATTATCCAATTGATGCGTAACCATTTGATATTTCAAATTTTCCAACTCATCAATCGTATCCTCCAATCGAATCTCAATTTCTTCTTTAGGCAATTGCTTTAACTCATCCATTTTTAACATCTAATCACTCCCCTCTGTCTACTAAGCTTCTACAATCTTTGTTTTCATGGGTAATTTATGGGAAGCACGCCTAAAAGCTTCTTCTACCACCTCATGTGATAACCCTTCCAGTTCAAATAAAATCCTGCCTGGTTTAACCACTGCCACCCAATATTCAGGAGAACCTTTTCCTTTTCCCATTCGGGTTTCAGCAGGTTTCACAGTACAAGGTTTATCAGGAAAAATTCTTATCCACAGTTTACCACCTGCTTTAACATATTTTGCAATAGCAACTCGTGCTGCTTCAATTTGTCTACTGGTTACCCAACACGGTTCCATTGCTTTTAAACCATATGTTCCAAAATCTACAT
>CAZKMO010000204.1:0-5010 GCA_964554015.1 uncultured bacterium | reverse complement strand
TCACCCTCTTTATCTCCCTCTCTTTGAAAAAGAGAGGGAGAAATTCTTCATTTATTAAAAAATCGTTGTATACTACCACCACCTTCCCTTTTCTCTAAGCCTCCTTCTTTTTTCTAAAGAAAGCTTGTCCTGAGCTTGTCGAAGGAGAGGTTGGAGGATGAGTTTGTTTAAATCGCCCAAGGCGTTTTCTTATGGGGCCTCTGCCCCATATATATAGGTACTACCTCTCCGGCCCAAGTTGTACTTGGGAGGGAGTTTATAAACACAGTTCAGAGTATATAAAAGGTGGGGCGGTCATCCTGAACTGGTTTCAGGATCTCGGGGTGGTTTAAACACTATAATAAATATTTACAATGCACAACCTCCCCAAGGTTCCAGACCTTCGGGAGGTTTATTGTTTTATCTTTTTAATTTACCAATTACTTGGACTATCATTCTAAAACGGTTAACCGCAGTCCTTGACTGCGGCTTTATATGTACACCTCATCGGCAGTCAGGGACTGCCTCTAACCATTATAGATTTTTTATGATTACATCGTTCTGCAGGGATCTTCTCTCCGACCCAAGTTGTACTTGGGTCGGACATAGGATTAAAAGCTTGGCTTTGGATTAATGCCCCCATATGTAACTTGAGATGAAATTAATATTTTCTGCTCAGTTCCAGACCTATCAGCCTTCAATCATCCCTTACACTACTTCAATAACACGCCTGAAATGAAACCCGTAAATTGCCATGGTCACAGCCAGGGGGAATTTAGCCGGATGCCGGAACAGGCTGTATGCCATTAATTTCCAGTAATAGATTCTCCCTTTTTCCAAGATTCCCAAGTACCACACGGACTTGAGCACGGCCATAATCTCATTCCAGGAAATCTGGACCACCGACCCCAGGGAAGGCGGTTTATATTCCTTCAGAAAGGTTTTCACCCGATAGTAATATTCCTTCTGGGAATAAATGGTGGTCAGTACCTTCTTATATCCCTGTATCAGTTTCTGATAATTCATCTTGGGAACAAAATTCAGGGAGCCGTCCATATTGTCACCGGTGGATGATTCCAATAACCGGTTTTCCTTCTTCAAGCGGCTGAACAGCCTGGTTCCGGTAACGGCAGTAAGCAAACCCACCATGGCCGTGACAATTCCGCTTTTCTGAATAAAGTTAATCTGATCATCAAAAATACGGTGTGAATCTTCATCGAATCCGATAATGAACCCTCCATAGACAATTAATCCAGAACGCTGTAATTTTTTAACCGATGCCATCAGATTTCTCCCTACATTCTGCTTCTTACCGCATCCTTTTAAACTCTCATTACTTGGGGTTTCGATCCCCACGAAAACCTTGCTGACTCCGGCTTCAACCATCATATTAATCAATTGATCATCGTCGGACAGATTAATGGAGACCTCGGTAGTAAAATGAAAGGGGTATTTCCTTGTTTTTGACCAGTTAATTAATCTGGGTAAGAGATCCGTCTTAAGTTGCTTTTTATTACCAATAAAATTATCATCCACAATAAAAACATCTCTACGCCAGCCAGCATTGTACAGAGCGGTTAATTCTTCTAAAAATTGTTCACCGCTTTTCACCCGGGGTTGGCGGCCATTGAGAACCGTAATATTGCAAAATTCACAGTCATACGGACAGCCCCGGGAATACTGGATGCTCATGGAAGCATAATGCTTCATTTTCAGAAGATGCCAGAAAGGGGTGGGAGATGTTCCCAGATCAGGAAAATGATCGGACCGATATACCTTCTGGGGAGTTCCCTGTTGTACATCTTTCACAAACCGGGGCAGGGTGACTTCCGCTTCATCCAGCACAAAATAATCGACTCCCAGGAACTGCTTGTGGTTCAGGGTGCACATGGGCCCACCGGCCACCACTTTGACTCCCAGGGTATTGCAGCGGCGAACGATTTTCTTGAATGATTTGATATGCACTTCCATACCGCTGATAAATACAAAATCCGCCCAGGCAAGGTCCTTATCATGCAAAGAAGAGACATTCAGGTCAATGAGTTTTTTCTCCCAGTCCCGGGGGAGCAGAGCGGCAACCGTGACCAATCCCAGAGGCGGTTCTGATGATTTTTTGGCAATGAATTTGAGAGCATTCTTAAAACTCCAGAATGTATCGGGTATTTTTGGATATATAAGTAAAATTTTCATAGCTGACCTCCGGGTATGAATTTTTCTTTGTTTATTTTCCTAAAATTTTTATTTTTAATATACACAATAAATCAAGCCGGAATTGTCAAAGTAATGTAAAAATACCGGATAGGTTCTCATGAAAAAAAAATACTCTCTTTTCTTTAATATTCTCATTTTCGTACTTGCCCAAATCGCCTGGCTCCTGCTTCTGGGATTATGGATTTACTGGTATGTATCCAACCATATCATTATCAGCGAAATAGATAAAAAGTTGAAACCCCAAATAATTTCCAAGGATATAAATCTAATAGTGCTGGTGGGGGGACTGCTTATGCTGGTGGCCATTTCCTTTGGCATGGCCGTAATCTTCCGCCGACTTAATTTGCAGATAAGACTTACCAATCTGTATGATAACTTCATTGCCAATGTAACCCACGAACTGAAATCACCCCTGGCCTCCATCCAGATGTACCTGGAAACCCTGCATACCCGCAAGGTTCCGAAAAAAAAACAATACGAGTTCCTGAACTACATGCTGACCGATGCCAAACGGCTGCATTATCTTATTAATACAATATTGGAAATTTCAGCTATGGATCAGAAAAAGACTATTTTTAATTATCACACTCATGATGCGGATGCCTTAATACGAGAACTGGTAAAAGAAGCTCAGCGACGGTTCAAGTTAAGCGAAAAAAACATTCGTCTTAACGGACAGATTGACTGCCAGTGCGTGGCCGACCAGCATGCCCTGCAGATCGTACTAAATAATCTGGTGGATAACTCTATTAAATACTCGACTGGTTCTGTGAATATTACCATTACTATACGGCAGACCGCCCAGCACATTATTATAACCTTTGTTGACCAGGGTATCGGCATTCCGGGTAAAGAAGCTAAAAAAGTCTTTCATAAATTTCACCGATTATACAATAAAAAAATCCCTTCCGTGAAAGGAACCGGTCTGGGATTGTACTGGGTGAGGGAGATCATCCGGAACCATGGGGGCAAGGTATTTGTGTCCAGCAAAGGGGAGGGAAAGGGCACGATTTTCACCCTTCATCTGCCCATCTACCCAGTGTGGAGAAAGCGCTATATTGACCGTCTGCTGAAAATGACCCGGAAAAAAGAAAAAAAGGAAGAAGCATCATGAGCGAAAATTCTGTACGCAACAGCCGTATCCTTCTGGTGGAAGATGAAAAGTCCCTGGCAGCGGGGCTGGAATACAATCTTCAGGAAGAGGGATATGTGGTGACCCGGGCGGAAGACGGGAAAAAGGCCCTGGACTTGATCGCTTCCCGGGAATTTGATCTGATTATTTTAGACATCATGCTGCCCTATCACGACGGATTTGAGATCGCTCAGGAAATCCGTAAAGATTCGCCTCAAATGCCTATATTAATGCTTACTGCCCGTACGGATATAAAAGACCGGATAAAGGGATTGGAGCTGGGCGCGGACGACTATGTCACCAAGCCCTTTCACCTGGATGAGCTGCTCCTGCGCCTAAAGAGAATGCTGGAGAGAAAACAGTGGTATCGTACCTCGGTGCAGGACAATCCGGTGTATAGATTCGGAAAAAACGAAATCCACTTTGATACCATGACCGTTAAAAAGGAGAGGAAAACCATTCAGCTGACCTACTACGAAGCCCTGGTGATGAAATACTTTGTTGAGCATGAGGGGGAAATCGTTTCCCGAAAAGAATTGCTGGAGAATGTCTGGAATATCCAGGAAGAGGTGGAAACCCGCACCGTAGATAATTTCATCTTGCGGCTGCGCAAGTATTTCGAACCCCATCCCTCCAAACCCACCTACATCCGCAGCATTCGCAGCGCCGGGTATATTTTTGAGAGAAAACCGGGATAAATTCTATCCTATATGATCAGGAAGTCCCCATAGGACGGGGTTTACCCCGACATTTATTAAAAACTATTATTTAATGCTTAGCCGGAATGAATCTAGCACTACGAGACTATTTTTAGTATAGCATCATTAATCAAACTCACCCTCTTGATCTCCCTCTCTTTTGAAAAAGAGAGGGAGAAATTTATTTAGCATTACAGCAGCTGAAAATACTTACTGGCTGATCCGAGAAGGCTTGCCTTTCTCCCTCTCCGACCTAAGTTGTGAGAATGTGTGAAAATCCCGGTTGTCGAGCAGAGAGAGACACTGGGTGTTTAAAAAGTATATTGTGTTTATTTATGTTAACATCGTTCCAAACACCCGGGGTCCTTCGGACACTCGGGGTTTCGCTGTTATCACACAAACTCTGTCCTTGGGTCGGAAATAATATAAAAGGCTTCGCTAGGTATTGAAAATATTTTTTCTTGACAAATTTAAACTAATTGTTTATATTTGTCATATGTATATCCAACGTACTTTAAAAAATATTCTTGATCAAGCCCGCCGGACATTTCCTGCCGTACTTATTTATGTCAAATAAAAATCACAACCTACAAGACTTAATTTAATTTCTGATCGTCCAAGGGTTCTCTACCCTTGGACGGGATAAAAGGAGGGCTTAGCCCTCCGGAAATACCTGACCTTTATCAATTTTAATTATACTATTATCATTTAATATCCAATTTCTAGCGTTGCTGTATTTCCAGTATTCTGGTAATTCGACAAATCCTTTCCTGACAGGATTCGCGTGTAAATAATTGATCTTCTCATGAAACCATTTTTCAGATTTCAAGGCAACCGGATGATAATCATCTTTCCAGATACGATATGTTTGTTTCTCTAACTTTGAAGCTGCTTTTTCAAATATTCTTAAAAATTGTATCTGTTTATATTCCTCCAGTAATTTTCGAACCTTTTTGGATGTATATTGTCTAAAATCCCGCATAATATCAG
>CAZKMO010000203.1:0-5130 GCA_964554015.1 uncultured bacterium | reverse complement strand
CTTATACCCTATACCTCTTATACCCTATACCTCTTATACCCTATTTCCCTTATTATCCTATTGGATCCTTAATAGAACTCCATATTCTAAAATCTGTGACATAATTACTGTATGCGGGGAGCGAAATAAAAAAAGCGAGGACTAATGCGTCCTCGCTCCCTTTGAGTCCTGGAGTTATGCTCCAGAGTAAACTAATAAAAATCTGTTTTATCTAAATTTTAAACTGCTGAATTAAATTATTGAAAGAATCAGCTTTTTCCATCAACTGAGCAGCAATGGTCGACAGATTTTTAGTATTTTTCACATTACCGGAAGTAACTATATCAATACTCTTAGTATTTTTAGATATCTCTTCTGAAGCCAGGGTCATCTGTTCTGAGGCCTGAGACAACTCTGAAATCACCTGCTGAATCTCCTCCACATTTAACATTATTTCACTGAGTACATTCCCGGAATCTTTTACCAATTCAGTTCCATTATCCACTTCTTTTATACCTTCCTCCATTGATTCGACTACCCGGGTCATATCATTCTGAATTCCCTTAATTATCTTGCTGATATCCTTGGTAGCCTCAGAGGTTCGTTCTGCCAGAGTGCTGATATCCTCGGCAACCACTGCAAAACCTTTGCCCTCTTCCCCGGCTCCGGCTGCTTCTATTCTCGCATTCAAGGCCAGTAAATTGGTCTGTTCAGCTATCTCATCTATTACCTGGATGATCTTGCCAATCTCATTGGAACGGGTGCTTAATTCATTTAAGGTCATCTGTGATTTTTCTACTGAATCTGCAATTTTTTTCATGCCATCCACGGAACGGTTTATTATCTTATTACCATCCTGAGCTTTTTCCGTAGCTTTTTTGACTACCGAAACAGCCTGATTGTAAATCCGGGAAGTCTCATTTATGGTTGTGGACATCTCCCGAGTTGAAGAGGCAATATTCGAAGTGGTATTGGACTGATCCTCGGCCCCTTTACTCATAGTCTCGGTTGTGTTTTTCAGGTTTTCCGATGCCTGCACTATCTCTTTTATATTATTCCGTACACTGACTATTAATTCATGTACATTTTGCACAAACTCATTAAACCATTGAGCCAGCATGCCAATTTCATCATCGCTGTATACCTTTAATCGCTTGGTCAGGTCACCTTGTCCGTCTGAAACATTCTTGAACATAGTGACCATTTCTTCTATTGGTATGTTTATAAAACGGGTCAGATAACCTATTATCAAATATAAAAGAATTAAAGTCAGAAACGATATGAGTATATAGGTTATTACCAAACCAGTGACAGGTTTGTTAAATTCACTGGCTGCCACCCCTAATACCAGCTTCCATCCCAGGCTGGAAATTTCAGTGTAAATAAAATATGTACTTTTCCCCTGAAATACCGCCTTCACCACCCCATCCTTATGTTGCATAAAATTCTGAGAAGCTTCATTCATGTGTTTATACTGCCGGCCGTCATCTGGAAAATCAGTTATTTTTTTCTTTAACACATACGATTTATTAGGATGAAAAAGTAAAGTTCCGTCTTTATCCATTATAAATACCTGGCCAGCAGCAAAAGCTTCGGATAAAGCTGCTATAGATTCAGAAAATTTATTAAGAGCAATCCTAATACCAGCAATTCCAATAAAATTCTGCTTATCATCATAAACTGGACATCTGTAGTTAACTTCAATTTCATGTGATACTACATCCACATTCACATCAAATCTGGATTCTCCGCTATCGACTATTTTTTTATACCATTCCTGCTGAGTTATATAGTAATTTCCCGGCATGTTACCCTGCCGGCAATCATACAGCATTTGGGTTCTCTGACTGGCAAGATATGCGGAAGTTATTCCCTGATCCTCATTAGTCAGATTTTCCAGGTAGCCCATGATTTCTTTATATACCCTATCCTGATTTACATTAATTACTCTTCTCGGATTGTTCTGTAACCATTGTATAATCAGGGGATTTTTAGAGAATGCCCATCCTACCTTTGCTTTTTCTTTTAAATACCCCTCTAATTCTATAGAGACATTACGCACTTTTTCACTTGCATCATTTGTAGTTTCTTTTATCAAGATATTCCGGAACGAACTCAAACATATTAAAAATATGATAAAGAGCACAATAGCCACAGAACCCATAATTAGCAAAAACATTCTTTTTCTGAAATCTAACTTCTTCAACATAATATACTCCCCTACTATTAAATGCAATTTGAAATCATTATCATTAGTATGGATTACATTCTGAGAAATATTTATTCATGCAACTTTCTCTATCTTCAATAATATTAAATACCTATAAATAAAATACCAAACAATTTTATTCCATAGATTTGTATAATAAACATTGCAAATATAATGCCGTATATTTAATTAAATAATCTGTATTTTTAAAAATAAATTTGACATTCAGTTCAACTTTATTTATATTTATTTTTAAACCAATAAATCAAATTAATAATTTTTTATTACAAATTCATTTTATTAATTATGTAAATTTTTTATCTATAAAAAAAGGAGTATCAAGTGGATCTATTTGACAAATGTAAATCATTCACCAGGGCAAAAGAGTATATAGAATCTGGAAATTATCCTTATTTCCAGCCCATTGAATCAGGTCCCGGCTCAGAGGTGATTATTGATGGAAAAACGATGATTATGATAGGTTCGAATAACTACATGGGACTCACCGGTCATCCCAAAGTTATTGAGGCAGGGATTAAGGCAATAAAAAAATACGGAAGCGGCTGTACTGGCTCCCGATATTTAAATGGAACACTCGACATTCATATTGAATTAGAAGAACGACTGGCTGATTTTTTAAAAGCCGAAAGTGTCTTATGTTTCTCCACCGGTCATCACGTTAATCAGGGAGTTATCTCTTCCCTGACCTCCAAGGGTGATTTAATTTTTACTGACAGAGCTGATCATGCTTCTATTGTGGACGGATGCCGGTTATCATTTGCCAATATTGTTAAATATAAACATAACGATATGAGTGATCTGGAAAAAAAATTACAATTATATAAAGATAAAGATGTGGGAAAATTGGTAGTGACAGATGGGGTTTTCAGTATGGAAGGTGATATAGTCAATCTTCCCAAATTAACTGACTTAGCTGATAAATATAATATCAGAGTATATGTGGATGATGCCCATTCTGTTGGAGTTTTGGGAAAGCATGGCCGGGGTACCGGGGAGCATTTTGGTTTGGAGGATAAAGTCGATCTTCATATGGGCACCTTTAGTAAATCATTCTCCTCCATAGGTGGTTTTGTTGCCGGGGATGAAAATGTTATTCATTATATAAAACATTTTGCCCGGGCCCTTATTTTCACAGCCAGTCCTCCTCCTGCAGCTGTAGCCACAGTTCTTGCCTGTCTGGAAATAATTGAAGCGGAACCCGAACGTTTGGAAAAACTGTGGAAAAATACCAAAAAGATGCTGCAAGGATATAAAAGTCTGGGATTTGACATTGGAGAAAGTACAACTCCAATCATACCTATAAAAATCGGAAAAGATGAAGATTGCTTTGTATTCTGGAAGCTATTGTTCGACAATGGAATCTTTTCCAATCCGGTTATCAGTCCTGCTGTTCCTCCTAATGAAGCCCTAATTCGCACCAGTTATATGGCTACTCATACTGAAGAGGAACTGGATAAAGTGCTCGATATATTTGCAAAATTGGGCAAAAAATTTGGAATAATTTAAAGGAATCATTATGTCAGCTATTAAAATTTACAGTTTTACTAGCAATGACAAAAAAAGGTGGAATTCTTTTATTAAATTTCCCTACTTACTTTATAAAAAGAATCCCTATTGGGTTCCTCCCCTTCTTGTTGATCAAAAAATCCTTCTGAATTCGAATAAGCATCCCTTTTACCATCATGCCCTGGCTAATTTTTTTCTGGCCGTAATGGATAACAGGATTGTGGGAAGAATTGCCGCCATTGTTGATAAAAATCATAACCAGGTGCATAATGAAAAGACAGGCTTTTTTGGATTTTTTGAAACTATTGAGAATTACCAGGTTGCGGAAAAGCTTTTCAGTACTGCCAAATCCTGGATAAAAAATCAGAATATGACTAATTTTCGGGGACCGGCTAATCCTTGCTTAAATGAAGACTGTGGCTTCTTAACCAATGCCTTTGATGTACCTCCGGTAATTATGATGACCTACAATCCGCCCTATTATATTGATTTTGCGGAAAAATATGGCTTCAAGAAAGCAATGGATCTGTACGCCTACTATGTTGACAATGATAAAGGGATTCCCGATAAACTGGTGAGAATAGCCAATATAGTAAGAAAAAGAGAGAGCCTGAAAGTAAGGGCCTTTAATTTAAAAAACTTTAATGAAGATGTAAATGCAGTATGGCATATCTATAACAAAGCCTGGGAAAAAAACTGGGGCTTTGTTCCCATGACCAAGGAAGAATTCAATCATTTGGCCAAAAACCTCAAGCAGGTTGTGGATCCGGAACTTGCGCTGTTTGCGGAAATTAATGGCAGGCCCATTGGTTTTTCCCTGTCAGTTCCGGATGTAAATCAGGCCCTCATTCATACCAATGGACGTCTTTTACCCTTTGGACTTATTAAACTGCTCTGGTACTCCAGAAAAATCGATATGATAAGAACCATTATTATGGGTGTACTGCCGGAATACAGGAGAAGAGGCATTGATTCCCTGTTTTATTATGAGACCTGGAAAAATGCAGTAAAAAAAGGATTTGTAAAAGATGAAATGTCCTGGATTCTGGAAAATAACAAAATGATGAAACGTAGTGCTGAAATGCTGGGCGGTGAAATATATAAAACCTACCGGCTGTATGAGATGAGGATTTGAGGAATAATGAAATAATAGAATGTTAAGAGATAGGAATGCTGGAATATTGGAATAGTGGAATAATGAGTTTATAAATCCGATATTGTTATTTTTTCTCCCACTCTTCCATCATTCCAACTTTCCATCATTCCATTTATGTTTTATCTTTTTTCTTTTGTCTTTTTTCTTCAAAAACCCCCTAAATCCCCCTTATCAGGGGGACTTTAATTTGTCCAATCAACAAATTACCTTATACCCTATACCTTATACCCTATACCTTATACCCTATACCTTATACCCT
>CAZKMO010000202.1:0-5193 GCA_964554015.1 uncultured bacterium | reverse complement strand
CATTTTCATACCAGGCTATTTTATCATCTTTAGAGGAAGCAGAAAGCACATCCTGATCCCCATCTCCATCTAAATCAACCGCATAAATTGCCTTTGCTCCATCTGCTGCTGTACTGATAATTTTCTGACTGGAAAACATGTCACTGATTTCATTCTCATATTCTTGAGAAGTTGTTTCTCCCAACGCCCCTATATCCACTCCTCCCTCACCTGTGCCCAGGCAAGGCGACCCGGTTTGCAGGTAGTAATCAGATTGGGATAGATCAACAAATAAAGGATCAGATTCCAAGGAATGAGTGCCGGGTGTATATCCCTGTAGGGGATCAGTAGTATTCTGCCAAAAACAGTTATAATCATGTATAAATTCTGTAAAGGTACAATTATTTATTCCGATTCCATCAGTATCATTATAAGCTAAAATATTATTCTTTACAGTTATAGAATCGGAATTATTTATCCAGCAACCGCATTTATCACCATTATTTACTATGGTATTATTAATTATAGTGATATTTTCACCCTGCCAGATATCGATCCCCTTCACCTGATTGCTGTCCAGAATACAAAACTCAACCTCGATCTCAGTACTCCGGCAAATCGATATACCACAAGGGACGTCCGGACCACTTATTGTATGCTGATGATGTATATAATTATTACTGCATTTGCAGTTCATACAATTATCATAAAAAACTCCCACTACTCCATTTTTAATCTCAAATCCGGATATTTCACCATCGGTAACATTCTGAATGGAAAAGCAAAAATGCTCCCCGGGATTAACACTGGCATCGATAATGCTGGCATCACTGCCATCCTCTTGTCTGGAACCGTATATCTTGAGATTGTTCACCCGGTCATTGGTAATGGCAGCATCAATATTATAGGTTCCTGGTGCAACCATAATAGTATCATTGTCTGTAGCGGCATCAATGGCTTCCTGAATGGTGGGATAATCCCCAGGCACGTAAATGCAGGTCAGATCCGGAAAGCTGTCAAAAACATAGTGAGCAATATTATGGGAAGCCTTATTGCCTGCTTTGCTAAAGTCACCTCCTACCCAGACTTCTCCCGGCCGGGCTACTATCTCATACACAGTTCCGTTGGTACCGCTCCCCAAGGAGTTCCATTCACTTCCATCCCACTGGATAATATTATTACCTTGTAAACTGGGTACTATGTAATCATGAGGAAAAGGTTCATCACCAATGAAAACTGTGTCTGGATAAAAATCACCCCCCGCAAATAGTAAGCCGGAGGAATAGTCAAGAGAATGTATATTGGGTTCACCATAATATCTACAGAAAGCCCCACCTTGAGAAGACCAACCCATTCCACTACTCCACTGGTATACGCCTGCATAATGGATAAAATAGGCATCATCTCCATCAAAATACTCTAACATAGTACCTTGAGCAGAAGAACCGGCATAGATATGTTGCCAATCTGTGGCAAAAGAAAGAATATATAGTGGTTGAACTAGCCAATCTCCCTTTATTCCATCACCCATAGCATGCCAAGAAGAACCATCCCAATAAGCAACATTAATAGCAGAAGTAGAGCTTGCCTTATCAAATTTACCTCCCACAAAGACCGAACTCCCTCTAATCAGTATATCATACACTACTGCAGTATCAGCTTTTCCTACTAAAGTAATATTATCTCCCCCATTATCAACAGCACTCCAGGAACTGCCGTCCCATATGGCAATATTGTTTACAGTAATTCCTCCTGCCTTCTGAAAATCTCCTCCCACATATACCTCATTTCCTTTCACGGCAATGGCATAGACATCACCATCCACTCCGGAATCCAGAGCTGACCAATTACTGCCATCCCACACAGCTATATGATTAGCAGATATACTCCCCGCAGTAGTAAAGGAACCACCAGCATAAATTTTATTCAGGTTCACCACAATTTCCCTTACTCTTGCATTTACTCCTGTTCCCAAAGAACTCCAGGAAGATCCATCCCATTTGGCAATACGACTGACTGCCACTCCCCCTGCATCGGTAAATGACCCCCCTGCATATACATAACCTCCATATACATCCAGGGCAGTAACTGATCCATTCAATCCCTGAGTACCAAATTGATCATCCCAATTGCTGTTATTCATTTGCTTTAATACTGAACCTGTTTGAGAATAACCAAAATTACTCAAAATTAAACACAGAGTTAATATTGCAACAAGACATAAAAATTGCTTTTTCATGGTTTTCCCCCTCCTATAGTTAAAATGAATAAATGATTAGATTTTTACAAATTTAAATAATAATTTTGTTATTTGCAATAATATTTAGCAAAAAAATAATCTTATTAATCACAACACATGAAAAAATTTTATAAGTTGAAAAGCATATTCTTTCAATAAAAATTACAATTAAAGATATTAATCATTATTAATAAGTTGCAAAATACACTCCTGGCCCCATCGATTAATTAATATCCCGAATTTATGATTTTTCTTCCTGTCTGTGATTCCTTACTATAATTAATTCTTAAAGAAATTAGATATTATTAATAAACTAAGTATTCATGGAGGCAAGAAATTCTTTATTGTTTCTGGTGCCCTGCATTTTTTGCAGTAAAAATTCCATGGCTTCGGTCATGGTTAAATCGTTTAAGACCTTTCGTAAAATCCAGATTCTATTTAAATCTTTCTTGGTAATCAGTAATTCTTCTTTTCTGGTTCCGGATCTATTGATATCAATAGCAGGAAAAATTCTTCGATCCGAAAGCTCCCGGTTAAGTTGTATTTCCATGTTCCCGGTTCCTTTAAACTCCTCAAAAATCACCTCATCCATCCTACTTCCGGTATCAATCAAAGCTGTCGCTATAATAGTGAGACTGCCTCCTTCTTCAATGTTTCGGGCAGCTCCAAAAAAACGTTTTGGCCAATGCAAGGCATTGGAATCCACTCCTCCGGAAAGGATTTTTCCAGAGTGGGGAATAACCACATTCTGTGCTCTTGCCAGTCGTGTGATCGAATCTAAAAGAATGACCACATCATGACCATATTCTACCAGTCTTTTTGATTTCTCCAGGACCATGTTGGCAACTTGCATATGTCTTTCTGCCGGTTCATCAAAAGTCGAACTTATTACTTCGGCATTTACTGATCTTACCATATCTGTTACTTCTTCGGGCCTTTCATCAATTAATAATACTATCAGGGTTATTTCAGGATGATTGGTTGTTATTGCATTAGCTATTTTTTGAAGAATTGTGGTTTTTCCAGTACGAGGCTGAGCAACTATTAATCCTCGCTGTCCCTTTCCTATGGGGGTAAGAAGATTCATAATTCTGGTAGTAAAATCTTTAGCTTTGAATTCTAAATTTATAGATTCTTCTGGATATAAAGGAGTAAGGTTATCAAAAAGTATTTTTGATTTAGCCTCTTCAGGATTTTCAAAATTTACTGCTTCTACCTTGATTAAAGCAAAAAAACGTTCATTTTCTTTTGGTGGACGAATCCGGCCAGAAACAATATCACCAGTTCGAAGACTAAACCTTTTTATTTGAGAGGGGGATACATAAATATCATTTCTCCCCGGAAGATAATTTGTTTCGGGTGAACGGAGAAATCCATACCCATCTGCTAAGATCTCTAAAACACCTTGAGAAAACTCATTGCCATCCTTTTCCGTTTCCGCTTCCAATATTTTAAAGATCAACTCCTGTTTTCTTAATCCAGAGTAACCCGGTACATTTAAATCCTGAGCAATGGTTACAAGATCATCAATCTTTAACTTTTTCAATTCGGAAATATTCATAAATATATTCTCCCTAATCCTATTATTAAATATTAATAAATGAAATGATAACAATCACTTATAAAGCATGTTATTAAAGAAAATGGGAAATTGATTAGTAAATAAAATGGTCAGAAGAGTCTTTAATTTCGTTTATGCGTATATATTACCCTTCGTATTTAAAATTAATAACTTTAAAAATTAAAAAAAAAAGTATATATTGTCAAGTATTTATTTATTTTTTTTATTTTATTATTTAAAAATAATTAGGAAAGATTACTACTTTATCAATAAAGCCTTGCCTATTCTGATTTTGTTTTTATATTCAACATGATAAAAATAAATACTACTACTAACATTAGTTCCATAGTCATCCCTTCCATCCCAAATATAACTATGATATCCTGGTTTCTGATTAGATTGTAACAGATTCCTAACTAATTGACCCTTGATATCAAATATGTTTATTTTTACCAGCCCTGGTTCTGCTATAGAATATTTGAGTACTGTCTCTGAATTAAACGGATTTGGATAATTTTTGTATAAGATAAAATCATCAGGAATAGATGAAATGGGATCATCAAATCCTGTAGCTGTATTATCACTCAATAAAAACTCAAGTATAAAAACACCATCCCACCCATCTGCAACAAAAATATAATCATTAGCTAAAGTGACATTAAAAGCACAATCACCTGTATTAAAAAAACCCACTTCATAGGGATATTCAGGTTTGGATATATCTAAAACCCTTAGACCATTGGAACCATCTGCGACAAAAAGAAAATTTCCTTTTAAGGCGGAAGCATAAGCCCACCCCTTTGTATCATAACTTCCCGCTAAAAAGAGATTGTTAGGATCTGTAATATTAATTATTTTAATACCAGCAGAACCATCTGAGACATAAGCATAATCACCCTTTATGGTTACACTTTCTGCCTGTTCCAAAACATCAAAACTTCCAATCTCGATGGGAGCGCTTTTATTAGAAATATCAACTAATCTCAATCCACCGCGAGAATCAGCAATATAGGCGATATCATCTACAACTTTAATATCTTTTGCCTTATCCACTGTATGAAACCACTTATATTCATAATAAAAATTATTTCTTTCTATTATGCTGAATCCATAATTTCCCTCAGCAGTATAAATATAATTATCATCTGTTTCCACAGCCCAGACAATACCTCTGGTTATAAACCATTTTTTTTCATATATACTATCAAGTTTGGAAATATCTAATATTGAAAGCCAGCTTCTACAATCGGCAATATAGACATTATCATCTTGAATTGAAATATCCCGAGCATAATCTCTGGTGTCAAAGGAATACTGCTTTACTGGTTTGGTTGGATCAGTAACATCTATTATTTGTAATCCCTCTTCTCCATTAGCGACATAGGCATAATTATCTTTAATTATTAAATTATAA
>CAZKMO010000201.1:0-5280 GCA_964554015.1 uncultured bacterium | reverse complement strand
TGTTTATCCTGCTTACGATAAGAAATATCCCACGACTTTATCTGAAAATATACTTCAGGGATTACTTAGAGAAGAGTTAGGATTTAAAGGTGTTATTGTTTCCGATGCTATCGGTATGGCTGCGATTCTTAAAAAATGGCCTTTACCGGAAGCCTGTGTGATGGCCTTAAAAGCAGGAGTGGATACAATTCTGCTTAAAGCCGATGATGAATCCAGGTCTCAGACTTTCTTCGGAATTAAACGGGCGGTGGAAAAAGGCGAGTTATCTGAAAAAAGACTCGATGAAGCGGTCTCCCGGCTTTTAAAGATGAAGTATGACCAGGATCTATATAACAAGGCACCTAAAATCAGCCCTGAGAAAACCTATAAGATAACTACAGATAAAAAAGTTATAGATTTTTCCTGGGATATTGCTAAAAAAGCACAGATAATAATGAGAGATGATAAAAATCTGCTGCCCTTAAATAAGAAGCAAAAGATTCTGGTTATAGAGCAGAAGATTCCTTATGAATTCTGTGGTAAAGATCCTTATATGCATATGCATATGTTCTGCGAAAGAATGGTGGATCATTCCGAGAATGTAATTCTTGTGGATACAGAATTTTCCGCTTTTGAAGAAGAGATCAAAGAATGTCTCAAACTTGCTCAGCAGGCAGATATTGTAGTGATGACCAATTATTATGCCCGTATAGTTAAATCCGGTAATAATCAGCTGCTGGCCAAGAAACTGAAAAAAGCGGGACACAAGATTGTAGTGGTTACCAATAATCCCTATGTGGAAGGAACAACCAGTGAAGCTGATGCTGTGATCTGCAATTTCAGCGGCACTCCTGATTCCATACGGTCTTCTGCCGATTTGCTTTTTGGTACGTTTAAACCTCGCCCTGCCACTAAAGTACCTGTGAAGCTCGCTAAGCAAAAATCCGCCCCCGAGAAAAAATTAAAAGCCCAGAAAAAGAAGGGCAATCCTTTGGATTTATCATACTGTTAAGGAGGAGATTTTATGCCTAAATCGTCTAGTATTACCATTAATGACATTTTTACCATTAAAGGAAAACAAATATCTGAAATATATGATGAGAACTGCATGTCTGTTCACTTTCAGGGGATGTCCAAGACTCTCCTGTTTCCTCATACCATTGCCCTTCAGGGTGCTCCTACCTGTTCCCTAGGGATTTCTCCCGATGGTCTGTACAACCGGCTTAATAATGCCGGCAGACTGATTTTGTTGAATTCGAATGCCATTCAATTTGCATCTGCTCCCTTTATACGTATTGAGGGAGAAGAAGAGGAAGAAGAAGAAATTTTAGAAGAACATGGTATTTTTATGCTCACTCAAAGGGATCCTGAGAAGGTAGAAGGGATCGATGATGTGCCGGCTTTGAAGAACTATTATCATAAACCGGTTCCTGAGAAAAATATTACTATTTCAATTGCTACGCCTCTTCTGGAAATGGTATATAAGTTAGGTAAAGTTAGCGTTAAAAGACGTCTGATCTCTCCTTTGTTTGCTAAAAGAGACCAGGCTTTAATGCCCCTTGGGGTTGAAGAATATGAGGTTACTAATGGTAGTGACGAGGAAAAAGAAATTACTCTGGTTGTACCCAAGCCTTCTCTGGTTAATCTTCAAGAAAAAGAATTGAAACCTACGGATCAGGATACTGTCTATGTATGTTCAGCGCCAATAAAAGGTCATATTCATAAAGAATTTGAATCTGATGGCATTAAAGGTGTGGTAATGGCAAGTGAAGAGTGTACAGACAGAATGGTTATAGCTACTCCTGAAATGAACGGTGTAAGTGTCGATACAAATCCTTATTTCTGCCTGAATTACCTCAAGCAGGACTTATTGCTGAATAATGACGGTAGTTTTTACCAGAAGAGAGGTCCTCTGGTTAAGCAGGATTATGGCGCTGCTATTAGTTTAACCTTTACCTTAAAACCGAAAGAGAATAAAACAATTCCTGTTGCTGTTGCTCTGGATTTCCCGGTACAAACATACATAGACGGAAATAAATTCGACCGTAAATACCTAAAGAGTTTCAAGAATGAAAAAACCAGAGCTATCAATATGGCAAAGATTGCTCTGGACAATTATAAGATATGGTTGGACCGGACCACGACTATACATAACAGAATATATAATATTATAAAGAATAGTCCGTCCTATAACACTGATAAGCAAGGGGCATTGCGACTTACCAGATTGATATGTAATGAATTCAGTTTCCCCTTGTCTAACGGTGCGGTCTGGGTTCAGGACAAGGATGGTAGCCAGAGAGCCAGATTCCTGGAATGTTTTGATTATGCTTATATCGATCCCTCGGATGTGGATTGGTATTCTATGGTGCTTTTAATATTCTTCCCGGATATAGAAAAGGAGCTCTGTCAGAGTTTTATTAATTCGATAAACAGGGAAAATAAGGGAAAGAAATATTATCATTTGCATGCGTCTTTTGTTGAGGCCCAGCAGCATTTCGAGGATTATCCGGAAGAGTATGAGGATAAATCGCTGACTCAGATATATGACCAAATCAAAATTAAGGGCGCTGTTTCACATGATGTGGGAGCTTTACCCAAAGGTCATCCCTTGCGTAATGTAAGTGAATACGCCTGGTATAATGATAACTACTGGATCGATCTTTTCCCCAAGCTGGCGACCAGAGTACTTAGAAATATAAAGTTTACCAGAGATACAGATTTCTTAAAGAAAAACTGGAAAACAATGAAATTCGGATTTAAACACTTGCAGACACACGACCTTGACGGAGATGGAATTCCCGAAGGTAATCCGGGTGAAGTAAAAAATACTTTTGATAATTTAACCCTCTTTGGTGTCGATGCTTATGATGCCACTATCTTTATGGCCGGTTGCAGGGCTATGATTATAATGGCGGATATGATGAAAGATACAGAGGCTAAAAAGGAGTACGAAAAAACCTTTGATAAAGCTCAGTCAGAATTTGAAAAATTGTGGAGAGAGAAGAAAAACAAGAAAGGCACCAAGCTGGAGTATTATCTAACCTGTTATGATCAGGAGAGCGGAGAAGAAAACACGGATGTATGGCTTAATCAACTGGATGCTATATGGGCGTTAATCGCCATGGGAGAGGAATCATTCATTCCTGCCCAAAGAGCTAAAAAGATTCTTAAAACCATTTATAAAAATAACCGGACTTTCATGGGCTGGGCTATGTGCCGAACCAAAGATGGAGGTAAGGTGGAATCCGAACAGGGGCAGGATGTTTATACGACTTCCAATTATGTTTTTGCTGAGTTACTCGATTATTATGGTTTAACCAAGGAAAGCAAAGAAGTGTATAAGGCCATGGACAAAGTTATTTTCGATTACGCTAATTCCTTAATATCGCCTGATAATTTAAGAGCTGAATTGGAAATTGAAGAGGGTGAAACAGAACCAACTCCCCATTATATAGTGGCTGCCTACCCCAGACCAGGTGCCATAATGACTCATTTGGTTTTAACCTATATAAAAGAACTGCAGCAGAAAAACAAAACTGAAAAAATCGGATCTTCTGAATTGAAGTCTTTTATTACTGATCTACTGAAATAACCTGAATAATGGACTTTATTTTATACATTTAAAAGATTAACCTAAAGCCCTCAGCTCCCCGGCTGAGGGTTAATTTATTTGTATTGCTGACTATTTTAAATAAGATAAAAAAATTAGCCTTGACTGTATCTTAATATTTTTAAAATTTTTTATGGAATTCTTACAATTTTAAAGTCCTATTATAAGAAAGAAAAATCAATTCTAGGAGGAAGAGATGAAGAATATAATTATATTGTCAGCAATGCTGCTTTTGCAGAATATTACTTTTGCCCAAACATCCATCGGATTCAAGAATCCCCAAAACATACAACCGCTATTAGACTATCGACTCCCCTCCTGGGGATATTCTTATTTGAATATAGGCTTCTCCGCAGATGGCTCGGGTAATAAAAAGGATATTAATGGTTTTCAATTATCTATTTACCCTGATTTTAAAAAATATTATGAAAGTGAAAAAAATACTTGGCAAATACGTCTAAATACTAATTACCTTTATAACTATGAATTAGATTACTCTTATTACTTTGAAGAAGACCTTTACTATGAAAAAAAATCCGAACTTAAGAAAAATTCTATAAATTATAATTTATCAGGATATTGGCATAAATATCTAAATCCATCATTATTTATCAATATGGGAAATAAAACTTATGGCTATTACAACAAATATAACAACGAGCAGACCGAAAATTTCCGTAGATTTCGATCAGGTTCTTATATCGGCATTGGGGTTGGACGAGTACGAAATGTTACTCCGGTGATTAAAGCGCTCAGAATAAATGAGCGTCTCCAGCGATTAGAAATAACAGATGAACTATCTTCAGAAGATATACAGAAGATAGCAGGCATTATATCCAAATACGGTGGATATGGAATTGCTTACGATCGGCGTAATAAGTATTTTTTGAGGGATATATTTGAACAAATAACTTCAATGCAAAGAGATTTAACTGCCTTTGATTATTACTATCTGAGTGAATCCTTACAAGAAAATTATGGTACAAGGTATAATGGATGGGATGTAACTCTTAATCTGGATTATGGTTACACATTTTATAAACTTGATTTATCTAATTCAGTCGCATATGATGACTGGGGATCTAGTATTGGTTTTTCCCTGAAATCCCGCTGGTATAAAAATATCAATTTGGAGCATCAACTTGGTCTGCAAGCAGAATTATATTATATGTACCCTCTTAATGATTTAGCCTCTGAATATCACCGGTTAACTATTAAAAAATCAGAATTTTCCTGGAGTGAGCTTGCATTAAAAGCCAGTTATTTATGGGTTATTAGTGACCGGTTGTTATTGGATACAGAGCTTCAAGCATGGATTTCATTACAGGAAACAGAATTCGATCATTCTTTTAGTCATTTTTTTTACAATATATATCCTATGAATGCTGATGAAAATGCATATTATAACTTAAATTTAAGTTTTACTTATTTTATTGAAGACAACCTATTATTAAAAAATAGTGTATATATTAGCTACAATCCGGATGAATATTTAGAAAGAGAGGAAGTTTACTGGTATTTTGGTACAGAACTTGTTTATTATATTTCCAGACATTTATTTTAGAATTTGATATTGATTTTAAAATGATCCGGGGTTCTTCACCCCGGATCGTAACATTAACTAATGGTTATCTGTTATGAAAAATCAATTCTAGGAGGAAGAGATGAAGAATATAATTATATTATCA
>CAZKMO010000200.1:0-5298 GCA_964554015.1 uncultured bacterium | reverse complement strand
ACGGAGAAAACAATTAGCCGAAATGGGTGCTCATATTGAAGACAAACCTATTGTACAAGACGGAAATATCATCACTTCCACCTCCCCGGCCACAGCCGTAGCAGTAGCCTTTACTCTGCTGGAAATACTTACTACCCAAGAAAATGTTAAAAAAATTAAGGCAATGATGGGTTTCGAATATAACCATACAGACATTTAACCAATTAATCCAGCTGACCCTGATCCGCCTCTACTAGGTTCCGGCCTCAAGCTGATTTTAAATGTTACATCCCAAAAATGAAAGGAAAACCATGACCAGTCCAATAGTATTAGATGGTAAAGTGTATGCAGCAGAAATCAATGAAGATCTGAAAAAACGAGTTGCCTCACTTATCGAAAAAACAAATAAAACGCCTATTCTGGCAACAATTCTGGTAGGAGATGATCCGGCTTCAATCACTTATGTTAAAATGAAAGGTAATGCCTGTAAAAGAGCCGGAATCGAATCCCAAAAGGTAGTTTTGCCGGAATCGTCTACCACCCAGGAGGTTGTCCAGCAGATACAGCGGCTTAACCAGGATGAGGACATTCACGGTATTCTTCTGCAGCATCCTGTTCCTGGGCATATTGATGAATCTGCCTGTTTTAATGCTATAGCACCGGAAAAGGATGTGGATGGGGTCACCTATAATTCCTTTGCCCGGACCGCCATGAATGAAATGCTCTTCGGAAGTGCTACCCCCCTGGGAATCATGCGATTGCTGGCTAAATACGGGATTGAGCTGGAAGGCAAGGATGCGATGGTGGTGGGCCGAAGTCCTATTTTGGGCAAGCCCATGGCCATGATGTTGCTGAACCAGAATGCAACCGTGACCATATGTCATTCCAGAACCAAAAATCTGGATCAAAAACTTTTATCAGCCGACCTGGTGGTTGCGGCTGTAGGTAAACCCAAATTCATAAAATCGGAATGGGTCAAAGAAGGTGTAATCCTGATAGACGCCGGCTATAATCCGGGAAATATAGGCGATTCTGATCTCGAAGGTATTAAAGAAAAAGCCTATGCCTATACTCCGGTCCCGGGTGGTGTGGGTCCCATGACTATCATTACTCTGATCGAACAGGCCGTATCATCCGCTGAAAGGAAATACGGGATAAGACAATAGCACCTATCACCTTTTACCCCGGGAACTATTTCTATCTAGCAATTCACTTTACTGCCCTGATTTAAGCAGGGCTGGTGAAGTAACAGAAACCAGAAAGCTGGTGCTGCAGAAATAAGATCATACTGAAAGTATTAAAACCTAGGTTTTCAATATAAACAAAAACAATTTAATATTTTGAATTAGCAGATACAATCAATATATTTTAAGTAACTAATCATATAAATTAAAAAAAAGGGGGGGAGAAATGTCAAAAATAAAAATTTTTCCGAAAATAAAATCGGAATGGATGTTTGTATTAATAACTACGCTTATGCTGTTCTCCCGGGTTGAAAAACTGCACTCCAATATCATCACCTTTGACGAATCTAGATATGTAGCAGTGTATAATCAACGGCTATATCACGGCGGTCCTAATACTTTGATTGATCAGGCCATGAACCTTAACTTTTATGTTGCCAACGGTGAAATGTACATTACCCGCCTGGCTCATGTGGGCTGGTATGATTACATGCTCTATTTCACTCCCTTCATTTCCGACCCTCCCTCAACAGATCCGGCCGGACGGGTTATAATTACCTTCGATAATTTGCAACGCTATGTCAGAATCGATGTTTCAACCGATTACACCCCGGTTCACTCTAATGCCTATTTAAGGGTTGCATTTTACAAAGATACCAGCCCGAACAATCCCCTTTACTCGGAAGATGGCGGAGGCAGTGTGGAATATACCAATACCCAAAACGGTATTAAAATGATCATTGTGGACACCAAATTTGCTGAAAATAATATTGAAGAACTTGAGTTTTATGATCTGGAAGAGCCGGAAGAACCGGAAGAACTGGATCCGCCCACGGGATTGGTTGCCTTGAGTAATTACGATGGTGCCATTCCCCTTGCCTGGAAAGCTCCTGCAAGCACTCCGACACCTGAATCTTATAAAGTCTATCGCAGCATAAATCTTTTAGGTACCTACTCCCAAATCGCCTCTAATATCACCGAACTGTATTACCGAGATGAAACCGTATCCAACGGACAGATGTATTATTATAAAGTCAAAGCTGTCTATGAAAGCGGAAATAGTGAATTCTCCAGTGCTGCCAATGCCACCCCCAAATCTCAGGGGAATACCATATCCTCCGGAAGTGCTGGCTCCGCTCCCACCCTGGATGGTGATATTAATGCCAGTGAATGGAGCAATGCTTCCCAAACAGTTTTTACCTTTCCCGGCAGTTCCGATAATGTAACCGTCTATGTCATGAATGATAACAGTTACCTTTATTTTGCGGTCGATGATGAGGAAAATACTGCCCTTAACCAGAATGATACCTTTGGTATTCTTTTTGATGAAAATAATGACAGGGAATGGCCCTCAACCAATACGGGTGAAGACGGGATTCTGCAACTATTCTGGAATGGAAGTTCCACAGCCTCCGCATTTCAGGGTTTTTACGGGACCTGGCCCCAGATCCACGGGAGTACCTGGAGTACACCATCCGGTATTGACCTGGCTATGTCTACCTCCTCTGGCAATCTTCAGATAGAAGCAAAGCTGAATGTAAGCACCTGTCCTTTAAATGTCTCTGCCGGCAACACCCTGGGGATACTGTTCTACACTTTTGAAGGGGCCGATAACAGCTTTACAGGTGTTTGGCCGCCTGAACCAAAAGAAAAACTATCTACCCTGACTTCGGGAAATGCCTGGGCTCATGGTGCCTTTGCTTATGGCGATCTCACCTTGGCTGCTGAGGCAAGTCCAGTATTATCAGCCAGTCCCACAAGTCTGAATTTTGGTACATCCACCACCAGCCTGACCATTCAGTTAAGCAACAGCGGCGGGGGGACCCTGTCCTGGAGTATTGCTGAGAATCCGGATGAAACCTGGATCACCTCCATCTCACCCTCCAGCGGAACCAATAATGCCACTATAACAGTCCAGGTGGACCGATCCTCTTTATCCTCAGGATCCAGTGATACCGGTATTTTATCCATTACCTCCAATGGTGGAAATCAGAATATTTCTGTGAGTATTTCTAAGGAAGCTACAGACATTTATTCTAATGAACAATCTCAAATTGTCAGAGTATTCAGTCTGTCCCAGAACTATCCCAATCCCTTCAATCCGATAACTACCATTCGATATCAAATAGCAGAGCCGGGTTTTGTTTCCCTGAAAATCTATGACCTGCTTGGTAAAGAGATCACCACCCTGGTTAATGAAAAAAAAGCTTCCGGAGAATATACAGTTGAATGGAATGGCAAAGGACTGCCCAGCGGGATCTACTTATATCAATTAAAAGCCGGGGAGTTCACAGAAACAAGAAAGTTGGTCTTGCAAAAATAAATGAATCTATCATGCGATACATATCTTAAGTACGTCGTATATATTCTGACTAACCCAAACGTCCAAGGACAAACAATCCTTGGACGTTTTTTTATCACTTCGGAGTTAATATCAGATATGTATATCTACGACGTTACCCAGACTCACTGTGCAAATGGGTATTAAAATTCAATAAATTACAAAATAAATCAATCACCATAATAAATACATTACTTTTTTATATTCTGATTAAGCATAAATGATGTTATTATTTGACGTAATCTGGTTAAAGAAAAACAAAAAGTGGTTTTTATTCAATTAAAAAAATTATTATACTTTTATTGATATCCGAAACCAATTTAACTATCACTCCGAGCCTTTAAAAATGATATTGTTCTTAATCAAGAACTTTATTCTTAATTTTTACCAAGATTTTATGATTTGCATATCCTCATTCAATCTTTTAATAATTATCATTGAATGAGGATATTTTTTTTCTATCAAAAAAACATCATCCGGTTTTAGATTACTGACTAATGTCCGATATACTTTGTTAAGGTAGAAAGTTACCAATTCAGATATTGTTTCACTATTCCTAGCAATATAGATGGATTTGTGATGCGCCAGCTCTGAATTATAAATCCAAAGATTTCCATTAACCTTAATCTGAAAGGAGGTGAAAAAAAATAATAAAGCACATTTATTTAGGTTAATTAAAAAAGGAGGAGTAAAGTATGATTAAATTTAAGAATAATTTTATTTCAAATGCACTGCCAGTGGTTAAAGGGGTGATGATTTCGATTATTATTTTAATTTTTATAATTTCGGGCCAATTATACGCCCAAAAATTTGTGGGAAATATAATCCAAAACAGTGCGCCTTCCAATTTTGCATCTTACTGGAATCAGGTTACACCGGAAAACTCCGGCAAATGGGGCTCGGTTGAATCCAGCCGGGATAATATGAACTGGGGTACCCTGGATAATGCCTATAATTATGCCCAGCAAAGAGGTTTTCCCTTCAAGCAGCATACCTTTGTTTGGGGCGCTCAGGAACCCAGCTGGATAGGATCGCTTTCCCAGTCCGAACAGAGGGCAGAAGTGGAAGAATGGATTCAATTATATGGCCAGCGATACCCGAATACAGATTATATTGATGTGGTAAACGAGCCTTTACATCAGCCGGCATCGTATCGGAATGCTTTAGGTGGCAGCGGATCAACCGGATGGGATTGGGTGGTAACCGCCTTTCAGATGGCACGTCAGCATTGTCCCAATGCCCAGCTTTTAATCAATGAGTACGGCATAATCAGTGATCCCAACGCTGCCAATAATTACGTTGATATTATCAACATTTTGAAAAACCGTGGACTTATCGACGGAATCGGCATTCAATGTCATGCTTTTAATATGGATAATGTTTCCACCAGCACCATGAATCAGGTTTTAAATATTTTGTCGGCCACTGGATTACCCATATATGTATCGGAACTTGATATCCGGGGTACCGACAGCCAACAATTGTCCCGATATCAGGAAAAATTTCCGGTTTTCTGGAATAATTCCAGTGTACAGGGTATCACTTTATGGGGATATATTCAGGGAACCATGTGGCAGGAAGAAGCCTGGCTGATCACCTCTGGTGGTTCCGAACGTCCTGCTCTGACCTGGTTGAAGGATTATATTGGAGGTGGTACACCAGGCGGTGATGAACATGTCTGGCTGGAGGCCGAATGCGGTACGGTGGGTTCTCTATGGAACACACCCTCTGACGGCAGCGCCTCTAACGATGAATACGTGACCATTCAATCGGGCAACAACAGCACTTCCAGTG
>CAZKMO010000199.1:0-5360 GCA_964554015.1 uncultured bacterium | reverse complement strand
GGCAAAAATTTGACCTATATGAACGATAAGTTTTGGGATATGTCTGCCGATGAGAAAAAATTAACATTCCAAGCACAGGGAGCGATAAGTGGAATTTTCCACTCATGCCAAAACAAATGTTCTTCAGGAAGTTCAAAAATTAGCGACACCAGAAAATACTACCTTGCCAAAGCTTGCCTTTTTGCCTTGAGTGAAAATAACACAGATTTCTTGAATAACGTTATACCAATGATTGGAAATGAGCAAGTCGTATTTGATGTACTAAAAGAAGTTGTTGAACAGTTTTTTGATTCTCATTTTGAAGATATCGCGGAGTGGTAAAAATAAGTTCTGACTACCAATCAGTACACTGGATTTTTGTCTATGCTCTTTGCAAAAAACAGTGAGTTCCACCGTTAAGTTGAAAAGGAATTCTGAAATATGAAAAATGGACGGTTATTTTAGCATAGCTACACCTTAAATTTAAACTTTCACTTGTAAACTCTTGGCTGTGACAGCTAATGATATGCAATGTTTGATGTGAATTTGACCTATGACTCTAGAATAAGACCCTGCTAATCAGTAGGATTTATTTGTTAATAATTAAATTAAAGTTTAAATTTGTTTCCATATAAAAAGTTTTATAAGGATTCAGCGGATTGGTTTTAGAAAGACTATATCGAAGAGAGACATTTAAATTCCAGGGAATAGCGAAATTTGATATTTGCTGATTATTTTCATATTGATCACCAGTAATAATACCTGGTTCTGTATTTAAGGATTGATCAGTTGTTTCAGGAAGGGATGGTTCATTTTCCTTCCTATTATCCTTACCCGAGAGCAGCTTTCCCTGCAGCTGAAAACTAATATTGAAATTAAATCGAGTTTGCCTGAATAGTTGTGTACTAAAAAAACTTAAGGGATTTTTCCAGTTTATATCATCAATATACAGGTAGGAAATTTTTTTCCCGGAGGTATCTGTCTTATAAAAAGAATAGGTGGAATTCAGACTTAGATTAAGATTGCGGATAGGACTTGCATTAATGGTTGAGCGTAAATCACTCAGGGGAAATTGTTTTGCTTTCCAGTTATAGCTGGTGGAAAGATTCCATGCAAATAGATCGAATTTTTTGGTGCTGTCCGCTTTACCGGTTTTCATCTGAAAAAGGTTTCGCAAACTCAGGGAAACAGCTCTTTGCTCCCCTACAGGAGTGGAACCATACATTCCTCCTTGAAAATGATCATATTGTTGTTCTTGACCCAGAGAATCCCGGACGGTTTGGTAGTATCCCCATATATCATCGGAAAAATCGGGGCGATAATTATAGGAGATATTGGGAGTAATCACATGCCGGAAGGAGGTATTTTTGAGAAAAAAAGGATTAAAGGTTCCGTAGAGTTTTGTACTGAAGGAAGAGGAAAATTGGAAAGTACGAAGCGAGTAGAACCCTTCTTTTTCTCTGGACGCTATGGTTTTGGTTACAGGATCAAGATAATAATCCCTTTGCTTAGCATACCAGGTTTCATCATATTTAATATGAGGATTCCAGGTAAGATAGGTAAAGAGTTTTTGGGGACTTGAAATGTTAATATTGTGGTCCCATCCCAGATCACGAGTGGTTTTAAAGGTGGAATCACCCTGCAGGTCTTTTTGCCTTTGGAATTTGGCCTCCGAGGAATAGGAGATATTTATATTATGATACCATCTCATATTTTCTTTTTCTTCCGGTCTTTTAAAAAGAGGTAATGTACCCCCGGAAAATGTTATTCTGGGCAGGGTTTCTTCAATTTCGTCTGTGGTTAAATTACGGGTCTGGCTTAGATTTATAATAATGTTTTTGGAACCACTTAAATCCTTTCTTAAGGTAGCATTGGAGTAGATGGTGTTTTTAAGCCGCAAGCTTCTGTTGGCACTGAGGTCTTTGTATATACTACCGGAGCTGACAAAGGAGCCGCTAATATTCAGAGAAAAGGTGGGATTGATGGTTTGAGAATGATTAATATTGAGGTTCCACCTTCTTTCTTTGGTGCCGGAGATGTCAAAGTCCTTTCTGGTCCAGGAACCGGAAACAGCACCCCGTAATTTATAGAGAATATTATAGTTTAATCGGCCTTTAAGAACAAATCCGCTTTTTTCAAAATAATCTACCGTTGTCTTAACATCCCAGTAATCACTGGCAGCCCAGTAATACCCGAAATCACTGAGATACCGTCCCTGCAGACTGCTTTCCCCATAGCGAGGGATGATAAAACCGGATTTTCTCCCCTTACGGATGGGAAAATAGAGAAAAGGTAAAGCAGCGACTGGAATATTCCCTAAGTACATTACCAGTGGTTTGGCGATGACTTTTTTATTTACATCTATTCTCATTTTTTTAGCCCAGAAATGAAAATGTGGTTCTTCCAGATCACAGGTAGTAAATCGGGCATCTTCAATGTATAAAAGTTTTGGTTTAGCCATCTTTAAGGTATTTCCCCGGTAGTACCCTTGTTCAAATACGGTCCTTCCTTTAATTACTCTCCCCTTTTTTGTTTTAAAATTAAAATCCATTTTTTCACCTGTCATCACATCACCTGCCTCGGAAAATTCGGGAAGACCAATCCATTGTTCGGTTTTAAGGGAATCACCGGTTTCTTTATTTTTCACCCAGACCGAATCTTTTCTGCCCTCAGCATGCATAAGATTTTCGTCCCAGTCAACTGTAATTTTGGCTGCCTTTAGTATAATATCCTGATAGGTGATTTTAGCTTTCCCGGAAAGAATAGTTTGTTTCATATCCAGGGAATTATAGATTTTTTCTGCTTCATATTGTATAGGAGCCTGGACACTCGGTTTCGTTTTCTGGCTATCAGTTTGCAAAGAATCTGTCTTCAGGGAGTCAGATAATATGATACTGGGTAAGGTATCCACAGTATCCGGATAGCTTATTTCTTGGCTTTCACCCCTGAGGTATAAGGCTCCGGAGAGTATAAAAAAAAATATAAAAATATTTTTTAAAGAATGCATTATCTCACTTATTTTCTACTGCCAATCTTGCCAGATGCGCTGCACCAACCAGACCGGCTGTATTACCCAGTTTGGAAGGAACTATTTTTATTATTTTCCCGGGATCGATAAGAGCATATTGCTTAACTGACTTTCGAACCGGTTCCAGAATTAAATCCCCGGCTTTGGCAATACCTCCTCCCACTACTATCATTTCCAGATTTAATAAATTTACCACCCCTGCCAAACCAACTCCCAGGAAAAATCCCACATGGTTAAAGGTCTCCCGGGCAGCCCTATCTCCCTTTTGGGCCGCATCACTGATATCCTTGGGAGTAAGTTCATTATCATTTGTTTCTGGTAAGATTGATTCTGTACCGGCTTGAGTAATTTCCCGAAAGGTACGGAGTATTCCCTGTGTCCCCGCATATGCTTCTACGCATCCTTTACTACCACAGTTGCAGGGAGGACCCTCTGGATTGATAGTAAGATGTCCGAATTCTCCCCCGAAACCCTTACAGCCGTGATAAATTTCACCCCTTAAGATCAAACCACTGCCTATGCCAGTGCCCAGAGTAATTAACATCATTTCCGAGACCTCCTTACCGGCTCCGTAGGTAAATTCCCCTAAAGCAGCCAGGTTAGCATCATTATCCCATACAATAGGCAGGTTAAAATAAGATGTAAGTCGGGCTGGTACATCGATATTTTTGAAGGCAGGAAGATTGGGAGAGTTGAGAAGTATGCCTCTTTCAGTATCAATTTGACCCGGCATCCCTAATCCTATGCCCGCAATTGTGGTGTTTGATGCCAATACTGCCGAAAGTTTTTTTATGACATCTGCTATCCTGTCTACTACATGATCCACTCCTTGGTCAACTTCCGTTGATATTGTTTGTTTTTCCATAATAATACCTTCAGGAGTTACCGCACCTGCTTTAATAGCAGTACCACCTACATCGATTCCTAAGTATATGTTTTCCATATGAGTTCTCTCTTTCCCTTTACACTTTTTCAGTTAGGGGCTTTATTTTTTGATTTTCTTTTTTTCCACCATCTATCTAATCTGCTTTTTATATTTTTTTCACTACCGATATTTTTAGGTTGATAAAAAATATAATTTTTTAAGCTTTCAGGTAAAAATTCTTGTTCCACAAATCCTTCCGGATAATCATGAGCATATTTATATCCTTTTCCGTAATCCATTTCCTTCATTAGACTAGTAGGCGCATTTCTTAAATGTAGGGGTACCGCCTCAGGAGTAGTATTCCGCACTTTTTTCTGGGCCTCTTCAATGGCCAGATAGGCAGCATTACTCTTGGGCGCGGAAGCAAGATAGGTGGCAGCCTGGGAAAGTACGATCCTGGCTTCGGGCATACCGATGGCATGCACTGCCTGAAAGGCAGAATTAGCAATAATAATACCGGCAGGATCAGCGTTTCCTATGTCCTCGGAAGCAAGCACAATTAGTCGTCTGGCAATAAAGAGGGGATCTTCTCCGGCTTCCAGCATGCGGGCCAGCCAGTAGACAGCTCCGTCCGGATCAGAGCCCCGTACTGATTTTATGAAAGCTGAAATTGTATCATAATGATAGTCCCCTTTTTTATCATAGGAAATTATCCTTTTCTGCAGGATTTGTTTAATATGCTCTCGAGTAACTATTCTTTTACCCTGTTTTTCTGGTGCAATCTGTACGGCCAGCTCCAGGGTATTGAGGGCTTTGCGGGCGTCTCCATCAGCATAGGTCACTATTATCTTTTTAATTTCCGGGGATAACACCGGGTGCAATTTCTTAATTTTTTCGTCCTTTTCCAGGGCTTGATTAATAATTTCTGTAATGTTTTCCTGGGTAAGCGGATGTAGCCGGTACACCCGACAGCGGGAAATAAGGGGAGAGATTACTTCGAAGGAAGGATTTTCGGTGGTAGCGCCGATAAGTACCAGGGTTCCCTCTTCCACAGAATGAAGCAGGGCATCCTGCTGGGCCTTGTTGAAACGGTGGATTTCATCAATGAACAGGATGGTTTTAGTCCCCTGGTCTTGTAATACAGCTTCTGCCCTATCCATTATTTTACGGACATCCTTGAGGCCAGCTTCCACGGCACTTATTTGGGAAAAAAGAGATTGGGTTTGATGAGCAATAATTCGGGCCAGAGTGGTTTTTCCCACTCCGGGAGGACCCCAGAAGATTAAGGAAGGAATTTCTTTATTTTTAATGATTTCTCCTAAAATACTTCCTTTTTTCACCAGGTGATCCTGCCCCACAAAGTCATCCAATGTCTGAGGACGTACTCTGTCGGAGAGAGGTGCTGCTTGTTGTTTATTTTTTTTCCTCTGCTGGTCAAATAAATCCATGCCTAAAATTTAAAAGAATCAGGGGGTAAAGTCAAATAAA
>CAZKMO010000198.1:0-5369 GCA_964554015.1 uncultured bacterium | reverse complement strand
ATTCGACAGACCTTTATGGGTATCATCTGTTAAGTCCTTGGATTCCGATGCTTCATGTCCGTAAATAAGGGAACTGTTCAGTAACCGTTTGATTTCCCGGGGATTATTGCGGGAAAGCGCTTTAATTGCTTTTGAAATTATATCCTTATATTCTTTTTTATCCAGGTTCTTATTCCAGAAATTTTTGGTTTTTTTATTCAGATCTTTTACCTGGTTTTCATAGTACCCTTCTAACTGCTGTTCACTTGGTGACACCTGTATCTCCACCTGAAATATTTTACCTAAATATTCTCTGCTTTTATCAGCATTTCCAACATATTTTTCATAATGTTTTTTCAAAACCCCATCTATTACCGTTCTGTCAAGGCCAACTATGAATACCAAATTTTCTATATTTAAATAAAGCTTCAAAGCTTCCAATACTTCTAGAGTTACTTCAGGGAGGCATCTATCCAGGTCATCAATAAAAACTGCCATACGCTCCTTATCCTTATCAAGATAATTGGTAATCCAATCTCTAAAAGTGTGTTCAAATTCATTTAAATATGCTTTTTGAGGTTCATTGGTTTTATGAAATTCATCAATTACATCTTTAAATAATTCCCCCTTTATTTCAGCCTCTACTCCAGGTATTTTCCCCTTTATTGTTGTATTAGCTAAAGCATGTAGGAAACTTTTACCTAAAAACCGGCCGAATTGTTTAGCAGCCTGGATAATTCGGGTTCTGGCATTTTCTTTATCGATTTCTGCCAAATCAACACAATGTATTATTACTTCTGCTATTAATCCTCTCCATACATCTTCCCGGGTGGAATATTTCCAGGGTTCAAACCATATGGAATAAACTTTTGGGTGGCCTTGACGTTCTTTTTCTTTTAAGGTATTCCAATCATTGAGTCGGCTTTTAAGCCAGGTCATAGCCGAAGTTTTTCCTGTCCCCCAGTCGCCATATATACCAATAGTCATAGGGCATTCTGTATTCTTATGACGCAGAATATCCAGAATTGACTTTAACCTGACATTAAAGTTCATGGTATCTTTATGTGGTGTTCGAAATTGTTCCTCTATGGGGTGGTCTGAAATGATGGTAATATCAGGTACATTCTTCCCTACATTATTATCCTCACCCATGTTATTCCTCACTTATTTTAATAAATACTGTATTTAAAAGTTATATATAAAAAATGTAAATGTCAAGCATAAATAAACAATCATTACAAAGTCATTTACAATTTATTTTTCAAGAAAACCAAAACCCCGGATGTCCGTTTCCCAGTACTCCGGGTGTTTGAATAATTCCAATCAAAGAAAACACCCGGTGATGCACCTGCGGTGCAACAACCAGGGTTTTAAATATTTCCCAATAAAAAAACTTGACATTAATATTTCAGATTATTATTATAGTGCTAATTATTTTTACAAAAAGGTGAATAATTCAAAATAATTGTTATTATTTAACCTATAATCCTCATAAAAATTAAAGGAGTTAATGAATGATAAAAAATTCTTCCCGGAGAAACGTCCTCAATAAATCCTTGTTAATCTTCTTTATGAATGCTCTGCGCATCACCTTGAAAAATCCGGCCCAGGCTTTCTCATTTTTAAAAACCATAAACTGGCTGGGGAAAGCAGCCCATCGAAGAAAAAAGTGGAAGAAAAATGGATACCTTGTCCCACCCATTTTAATGCTCAGCGTAACCAATCAATGCAACCTTAACTGTGCCGGCTGCTATAATAAATCTTTTCATACATATAATGGAAAAGAATTAGATGATGAAAAATTATGGAGTCTGACGGAAGAAGCCAAAGAACTGGGCATTTCATTTTTTGTTATTGCCGGAGGCGAGCCCCTTCTGAGACCTGTACTGCTGAATATTATGAAAGCATATCCGGAAATAATATTTCTGGTTTTTACCAATGGAACCTTAATTGATGAAAACATGATCAACAGATTTAAAAATCAAAAAAATATAGTCCCCATGATAAGTCTGGAAGGTAATCAAAAAGAAACCGACCAAAGACGAGGAGAAGGCACTTTTGAGCAACTTCGTCGGACAATCACTCAAATGAAAAAACTGAATATATTCTTTGGGCTTTCTCTGACTCTGGCCAGAAATAATTTTTCTACCATCACCGCAGAAAAATTCATTGGCTCCTGTGCAGAACTGGGATGCAAATTCTTTCTGTTTCTGGAATATACTCCTACTCAGGAAGGAACCGAAGATTGGGTACTAACGTCTGATCAGAGATCTAAAGTACGGAACATGATGCAGAAGTACCGGAAGAAATATTCCAGTTTATTTATAGCCGTCCCCTGGGATGAAGATGATGTTGGTGGATGTCTGTCCGCGAGCAGAGGATTTGTCCACATTAATGCAGTGGGAGATCTGGAACCCTGTCCTTTTGCACCCTTTTCTGATACAAATATTAGAGAAAATTCCCTGAGAGAAGCCCTGCAATCCAGGTTATGTGAAAAAATCCGCCAGATACCCAAATTAGCCAGAGAAAACGGCGGCGGATGTATATTATGGAAAGAAAGGGAGTTAGTACAATCCTTACTTGAAGAAACTGCTGCTTGAAACAAAAAAGCATAAATAAAAATCCCTCTCAACTTTTTTAAGCAGAGAGGGATTATATTTTAGGGATAAAAATAATTATTTTTTCTTGTATTTTGCTTTTCCAAAAGCAAGTATGGGGAAGAAAATAAAACCCAGAAAAAGTAATCCAAAACCAAATCCAACTGATTTTCCAAAATTTTTGGCAATATCAAAAATAACAATAATACCAATTACTACATCGACCACCGGAATAAATAAAAGTATCAACCACCATCCCGGACGCTTGGCAATTTTAAGCATCAAATAAGCATTATATATGGGTATGAGAATTCCCCATCCGGGCTGACCAGCCTTGAGAAACAACTTCCAGTATACCACAATATAAAAAATGGCCAGAATAAGCCATACATACATCACCACAGGACTTTGATTGAACTGACTTAAGTTGTTTTCCATTATTACTCCCTCCTTATTATTATTGTTTAATATAAAATATATCTTATAATTTAAAAAATCAAGTATTTTTTTACTTTTTTTTCTTACTTTTTTTTCTTAATTTATTTAAACATCTAACTTAAATAGGAGTATTAAAAATGAAAAAATTAATAATTTTATTTATTATTGGTTTAATTTCAGTAAGTAATAGTTTTGCTCAAATAGAATCCGGCGATAAAGAAGTCAGTTTTCTGGGTTTTTATTCAACCTTTGTGGGAGAAGATGTTGAACCCAATGGATATGGCTCCTTGCAGATCAGTTATGGTAAATACTATTCCAGATATCTCCAACTGGGATTTGCTCCTACTCTAAGTTTTTCTACGGGACAAGATGAAAATGGTGATCCCAAGATCGATACTCAGTTAAGCGCTTCTGTATTTTTCAATTTCAACCTGGCAGCTGCTTCTAGAACCATCCCCTACTTCACCGGACGATACTATCAGTTTACTTTTGATATTCCTGAAGGCGCTGAATTCGGGGATTATTCCTACGTCACCCTGGGTTTCGGGATTCAAAACTTTATCAATGAATATGCTGCCTTCAATACCTTAGGTACTTATGGCTTTTCTCTGGCTAAGGATAGTGAGGGAGGTATTGTTTTAATAATGGCCGGATTATCATTTATTTTTTAATAAAAACAGGAGTTTCTGATGAAACGATTTCTAACAACTCTGACCATAATCTTATTTACTTCAACTGTTCTTGCCCAATTCAATCTCTATCTTGAACACCAAATTCCTGTTAACTCCAGAGAAATCACTATCATGAATATCAGCCCCAACGGACGTTTCCTTGCCTTTGGTGACCATGAGGGTGATCTTTACATCTGGGATATTAATGCCGGTCGACAAATCCATCACCTCAACAGCGGTCATAGATCTGTTACTGCCCTAATATTTGATCGCCAGAACCAACAGTTGATTTCCGGAGGCCAGGATGGAAAAATACGCGTCTGGGATCTATACACCGGTACGGAACAGAAAATAATAAAAGATTATGGTTCTTCCCTTTACTCTTTATCGCTCTCTCCTGATGACCGCTTTCTGGCAGCTTCCGGTAAGAAAAAAGAAGTTTATATCTGGGAATATCCCCTGGGCATACTTAAAGGCAAATTGAAAGGGCATAAAAAAGATGTTCTCAGGGTTGTTTTCAGTATTGGCGGTGACCAACTGCTTTCTATTGCAGAAGACAGACAAATGATTGTCTGGGATGTAAACAAGTTAACTCCCATCCGTAAAACTACTATCGAAGCCCGAACTATCAAAGGTTCGGGAATTGATATAAAATCAGCTGCCTTCAGTTTAGATCGAAAATTTGCCGGCATAGGAATACAAGAACATATTCTGGCTAAAGGCGGCAGAAGTATGATTTTTAAGTACAATCTTTCTTTCTATGATTGGGAAACTGGTGCTGAAATTGAAACTTTGATTGGTAACCGTCAGGACATTACTTTTTTTGCCATTACTCCGGACAAACACTATGCTATTACTGATAATTCCACTCTGCAAAAAAAACAGCTTTCCTTCTGGAATATTCAAAATGGAGTTATTGAACAGAATTACCCCATAGATGGACCAATTACTGCTTTTACTGTATCTGAAGACGGACGCTGGTTGGCAGTTGGATTCCAGGATGCTACCAATAAATTTCTTTGTCATATAAATATCTGGCAATTATCAGGTATTGAAGGATATGAACGCTTTGCTACTGGAAAAACATTACCCACAACCGAAAAACGGGGATTCGGTGCTTCCATTAAGCTTACTACTCCAGCCGAACCACTCATTCAGTACGGCCAGCGCCGACGACTGGCAGTGATAAATTTTGATAGTCCGGGGTTGGAAGAAAATGTGGCAAGGACCACTACCTATCTTTTGGAAAGCAAATTAGGCAACAGCCCCCTGGTGGAGTTGGTGGAACGCAATCAGATCCAGAAAGTTCTGGATGAACTTCAGTATCAGCAAAGCGGTTTAACCGCTGACAATGCCGTACAGATTGGTCAGCAATTGAATGCGGAATATATGTTAATTGGCAGCATAAATAAACTGGGAAATCTGATTATAATAACTGCCAAACTGGTCAATGTTGAAACCGCCCAGATTGAAGGTACCAGAGAAGTACAGTGCTCCAATGCAACTATAGAAACTATTTCTGAGATGGTTTCAATCCTGGCCCCGACTATTGCGAAGTATTAAGAAAATATTTACCTTTATTTTATAAATGACCAGGGTATATTCTTTTCTGGGACTGGTTTATTCCTAAAGTTTTCTATTTAACCTACCGGACGGGATTGATAAATAAGGTTTCTAGGACTCG
>CAZKMO010000197.1:0-5428 GCA_964554015.1 uncultured bacterium | reverse complement strand
CACCGGCCCATCGCCCTTTTGGGAGGGGGCACTACCATGGTGGGAGACCCCAGCGGCAGAACCGAGATGCGCCAGATGCTCACTAAAGAGCAAATCATCGCATCAGGTGAATATATCAAGAAACAATTTGCCCATTTCCTGGAATTTGGCAAAGATCAAGCCTTGCTGCTCAATAACGCTGACTGGCTGCTTGATTTAAACTACATCCAATTTCTCCGGGATATCGGCCGGCATTTCAGTGTTAACCGTATGCTCACGGCAGAAAGCTATAAAATCAGACTGGAAAGCGGGCTCTCCTTTCTGGAATTCAATTATATGCTCTTGCAGGCCTATGATTTCTATATCCTGGCTAAGGATTATGACTGTACCATTCAAATGGGAGGCCAGGATCAGTGGGGAAACATTGTGGCCGGAGTGGACCTCACCAGACGAAAACTGGAAAAGCAGGTGTATGGCCTAACCTTTCCTTTAATTACCACTTCCGGCGGGGAAAAATTCGGAAAATCAGCCGGTAATGCCATCTGGCTGGATAAAAAAATGACCCCGGTTTTTGACTTTTATCAGTACTGGCGGAATGTGGATGACCGGGATGTCAAATCCTATCTGGGGCTTTTCACTCTGCTTCCCCCGGAGGAAATAAATCGCCTTCCAAAAGAAAACATCAACCGGGCCAAGGAAATCCTGGCCTATGAAGTGACCAGGCTTACCCATGGACAAGAAGAAGCTAAAAAAGCTTATCTGGCAGCAACCAAACAGTTCGGAGCCAGTGATCCGGAGGGAAAGATAAAAACCTCATCCACCATCACCGAAATTTCCGTCAAACAAGATGCTGACATCCCCACTATCACTATTCCCCGAGAGCAATTGACCCAGGGAATCTGGGTGGTGGATTTGTTTATACAAGCCGGGTTATGCCAAAGCAAGGGAGAAGTAAGACGGCTGATCAGGCAGAATGGTGCCTATGTGAATGATACGCCGGTAACAGATGAAACCCGGAATATTACCCCGGAAGATATTTCAGACAATCAGCTGCTGATCAAAGCCGGTAAAAAAAGAATGAAACGAATAGTATTTAGCTAAAATAAGGAAGCTTTAGGTGGAATTTCTACTGTCAATCGACGCCCGATTATTCTTGATCTTAAACCGGGGAGCAGCCAACCCGGTTTTGGATACCATTATGCCTTTTATCACCGATTCCGACAACTGGATAATCCCTATGGTGATTATCTGGCTGTTGCTTATAATTTTCGGGGGTAAAAAAGGACGGACTGCAGCTATACTGTTAATATTTATTATAACGCTTAGTGATCAGCTCACCAGTTCGGTTATTAAACCTCTGGTGGGAAGAATCCGTCCCTGTTATGCCCTGGAAAATGCCCGTTTAATCATTCATCAGGCCCACTCCAAATCCTTTCCTTCTTCCCATGCTGCCAACATGGCGGCAGCTGCTGCTCTTTTCTCCACCTATTACTCCAAATATAAATGGATATTTATTTCCCTGGCTGTGCTGGTGGCCTATTCCAGAATTTATGTGGGAGTGCACTATCCCGGTGATGTTTTAGCCGGAGCTTTACTGGGTGTTCTAAGTACCGTAATTATACTGCAATTAAAAAAATTGATTATACCTATATGGAATAAGAAGATTAAGCCCTTTTATGAAAGTTGGAAAGACAAGCATGCAAAAGAAAATCAATAATACTATAATCGAACTGCTAATTAAAGACATTACTGACATTAAAGTGGATGCGGTGGTGAATGCTGCCAATTCCAGGCTGGCGCACGGAGGAGGAGTTGCCGGTGCCATGGTAAGAAAGGGAGGAAGCATCATCCAAAAAGAAAGCAAGGAATGGATTAGGAATAAAGGTGAAGTGGCTGTGGGTCAGGTAGCCATTACCACGGCCGGCTCCCTGCCCGCTACATATGTAATTCATGCCGTAGGACCCCGAAGGGGAGAAGGGAATGAAAAAGAAAAATTAAAAAGAGCCACTCTGAACAGTTTAAAGCTGGCCGATGAATATAAAATGAAATCCCTTGCTTTTCCGGCTATAAGTACAGGAATATTCGGCTATCCCGTGGATAAATGTGCTGACATTATGCTCACTACCATTAGATCGTATGTAAAACATCAGACCTCGATAAAGAAAGTAATCTTCTGTCTTTTTGGTGAAAATACCTATACTATATTTAAGACTAAATTGACCACATTAACCTCAGGTGATGATAAAAATGCATAAATCTTTAATTAAATTGTGCCTTTCCTATTTTTTTATAGTTGCTATGGGTCTGAGTCAAGAAAAACCATCCACTGCAACCATAGCAGAACTGCCCCTGAACTTTGATCTGAGAAATGTTAAGGGAAAAAGTTATGTTACTTCCCTCAAGCATCAGCGAGGAGGAACCTGCTGGACCCATGGCGTTATGGCTGCCATAGAAGGCAATTTATTAAAAACCGGTGCCTGGGCCCAGGCCGGAGAATCAGGTGAGCCTGATCTGGCTGAATACCATCTGGACTGGTGGAACGGTTTTAATACCTACTATAATGAGGATATCTATCCCGAATCAGGGGGGCTGGATGTCCATTTCGGAGGTGATTACCGGGTGGCTGCAGCCTATATATCCCGGGGTGAGGGTCCAGTACGGAACAGGGACGCTCAATTGTTTGATTCTGCCCCGGAAAGATATACATCCAGCTATCACTACTTTTATGTTCCGGATATTGAATGGTACACAGTAGGAGACCTGCTGCAAGGCATTGACATAATAAAAAAGCAACTTATGGAATACGGAATAATGGGCACCTGCATGTACTCTGTCAGTCAATATATGAATTATAACCATTATACTCATTACCAACCTCCCACTTCACCCTTTGACCCCAATCATGCTGTAGCCATTGTGGGGTGGAATGATACTCTCACCACCCAGGCACCGCAGCCTGGGGCCTGGTTGTGCAAGAACAGCTGGGGAATCGAATGGGGGCTGGGTGGTTTCTTCTGGATATCCTATTATGATAAGCATTGCACTCGGCAGCCGGAAATGGGGGCAGTTTCTTTTCAAAAAGCAGAACCCCTTGCCTATGCAACCATTTATTATCACGATTACCACGGCTGGAGAGCCACCAAACCAGATTGTCAGTATGGTTTCAACCATTTTCAGGCAGAATCCGAGGAATATCTTAAGGCAGTGAGTTTTTTTACTGCTGCTGACAGTTGTGATTTCTATGTGAAAATTTATGATAACTATAAAGACGGTGAGCTGGATAAACTACTTTCCACCAAATCGGGACGCATCCCTCATCTTGGGTTTCATACCATAGAACTGGATACAATTGTGGACCTTTTGCAGGGTGATGACTTTTATATTTACCTTTACCTTTCCCGAGGCGGACATCCCTATGATTGTTCCTCACAAGTACCAGTACTTCTGGGATCATCCCAAACCAAAACCTGGGTGGAATCAAGAGCTCATCCGGAAGAATCCTACTATTACGAGCAAGGAAAATGGATTGATTTTACTGATTTTGATTCTACCGGGAACCTCTGTATAAAAGGATTAACTGTGCAGGAACAGGATTCCGGGATTTTCACCGTAAAATCCGGCATCCCTTCCCATTTTAAACTATTGCAGAATTTTCCCAATCCCTTTAATAATACAACCTTACTATCCTATAATTTGAGTCGGGCAAGCCGGGTGGTTTTAACCATCTATGATATTACAGGCAGGAAAGTTATTACTTTGGTCGATAAAACTGAAAATGCCGGGAAAAAAACCATATCCTGGGATGGGAAAAATTCCCGAGGGCAAGAAGTAAGTTCAGGAGTGTATATATATTGTTTAAAAACGGATAAAAAGGTATTCAGTAAACGTATGATCTTGATCCGCTGAGCGGAAAAACAAAGAAAAAATAAAAAAGATAAAAGAAAAAGGATAAAGGATAAAGTAAAAAGGATAAAATGTTATTAGGTATAAGGTATAGGGTATAAGGGCTTTGAATTTAAGAATTATGAATTGAGAATGCGATATCCAAAAGTCAGAGGTCAGCAGTCAAAATTCTGAATTTTAAATTATTTAGCCAAAAGGAGGATGCCATGCTAGAAAAGTTGTTCAACCTTCAGGAAAACAACACTACAGTTAGAACAGAAATTACTGCGGGTTTGACCACCTTCCTTACCATGGCTTATATTATCGTAGTCCAGCCCATGGTTCTTTCCGGTAAAATGTTTGGGTTTAGTACCGGTATGGATTTTGGATCTGTGCTGACTGCAACCTGTATTTCAGCAGCCCTGGCCACCATTATCATGGCTTTATATGCTAAATATCCCATTGCCCAGGCACCGGGTATGGGGGAAAATTTTTTCTTCGTCTTTTCGGTTCTACCGGTCGCAGCAGCCGCGGGATATTCGAATAACTGGCAGGTTGCTCTGGGAGTGGTTTTTATGGCCGGAGTGATTTTCCTGATTCTCAGTTTAACCGGGGTACGCAAAATAATCATCGATTGCATAAGTTCCAATTTAAAAAACGGAATGGCAGTGGGAATTGGTCTTTTTATCGCTTTTATTGGACTGCAGAACTCAGGACTTATAGTTTCCGCTGCTTCGGTGGTTGATACTGCTACCGGCCCCCAGCTGAGTCCGGGGACTCTGGTTAAAATGAACCCCCATTTTGCCTCCCTGGATTTAATCGTATTCTTTTTTGGATTATTTCTCACTGCCACCCTGCAGGTGAAAAGGATTAAAGGTTCCATTCTCTGGGGAATACTGGGAGCAACCCTGTTTGCCCTTCTCTTACGGCTGGCATTTATTATCCTTCCTGAAGCTATTTCGGAATCTAAAGCAGTGACAGAATCACATTTAATGACTCAGTTTTCCCTGGCTTCCCGAATTTTCTCCACCCCTCCTTCCCTCAGTCCTACCTTCTTTAAAATGGATCTTAAGGCAGCTCTGTCCTTCACCATGATACCTTTTATTCTCATCTTTCTTATCATGGATATTTTTGATACCCTGGGAACCTTAATCGGCGTAAGCGAACAAGCTGGTTTTATTAAAGATGGCGAACTCCCCCGGGCCAATAAAGCCCTGCTATCCGATGCCGTGGGAACCGTGAGCGGAGCTTGTCTGGGAACCAGTACGGTGACCAGCTTTATCGAAAGCGCAGCCGGAGTGGAACAGGGAGGCAGAACCGGTTGGACCTCCTTAACCACGGCAGTGCTTTTCCTCCTGGCTCTGTTTTTCAGCCCCCTGGTAACCATGATCGGCAGTTATACGGTTATAACCGCTCCGGCTCTGATCATAGTTGGTGCCATGATGCTGAAAAATGTCAGTAAAATTGACTGGTCTGATTACAGCGAGTCTATTCCTGCTTTTCTTACCTTGATAGGTATCCCCTTAACCTACTCTATTGCTGATGGTCTGGCACTGGGATTTATAAG
>CAZKMO010000196.1:0-5444 GCA_964554015.1 uncultured bacterium | reverse complement strand
GTCCGGAAGCTATGAATTTTGAGGCCAGTAAAATGGAGCAACGGATACAGGAGGATATACTCAGGCTTCCGGAAGAAGGGTATACAAAGCAATTTCAGAAACTCATCCGGGCCTATTATGAATTATTGTTTGAAAAAAGAACTACTATCCCTCAAAATAATGATTAACCAGAAATAATAGCCATCAAGTATAAAAAAACCATAATGTACTTTAAAACATAATAGTTTTTTAGATTTTATAGAATGAAAAAAAATTTAAATGCAGTTAATGAATAAATCTATAAAAATTCTTTTGATTGTGGGATGTGTTTTAATTTTGGGAAAGCAGGATCTTTTTCCTCAAAGAAAATCTGTATATCGACAAGAATACGTTTCCAAGTGGGAGAGGGTGTTGGATCTGGGAAAAGCAATTAAAGAAGGAAGTGTAAAAGAGAGAATGCAGGTCAAAGATCAAATACTGGGTATTCTTTTGAAAGAGGAATCAAACTATCCTCGGGTATATGTGGATAAGAATGCTTCCGGATCCGGTGATGGCAGTTCCTGGTATAATGCTTTTAATGATATTCAGCCTGCAATTGATTATCTGGAAAACAATGAAGAAGAAGGGTGGATATGGGTTGCAAGCGGTATATATAATCCCATTATTATTGCCTCAGGAATAATGGTTTTTGGTGGTTTTTCCGGTATGGAAAGTAAATTGGATGAGAGAAATTATTTGGAACATGAAACCATAATCCGGAATAAAGATGGCCCGGGCTCCCAGGGTCCCAGTGGAGTGACCATGAATCATAAAACACTGATTGATGGATTTACCATTAGAAATTGTGGTTTTTATAATACTCCTAAACATCAATTAGCTGATAATTTTGTAGGAGGTGGTATTCGAACCTGGAGCTGGTTTTCTATTATTAGGAATAATCATATTTATAACAATAAAGCTGCCAGTGGCAGTGGTATTGCTGCTTGGGGAAGGCATGATTATCAGAGAATGGAAGAATATACACCTATTATTGAGAGGAATATAATTCACCATAATTCTGCTACCTGCGGAGCTGTGGTTATACACACTTCAGAAGTCCTATTTGCCCATAACATTGTATGTTTCAATTACTGCGATATACTTCCTAATAAATCCAAGGGAATTGAGATTGATTTTAATCCAACTATATGCGATAAGCCAATTGTGGTGAATTCAATTCTGTGGGGAAACACCAAAAGGAAATTTTTTACCGATTTATATAATCATACCAGTAAGGTTGAGCAGTATGGAGATGCCGCCAAGGCCATCAGTTTATATAATTGCATCCAACACAAAGGGTATGGGGAAGGATTGGTGAAAGATGATCCCTTATTTGTTGATCCGGATAATTACAATTTTCAAGTAAAAGCAAATTCGCCCTGTATTAATGCAGGGTATCCGGATGCTCCCCCGGATGCTGACCATACCAGGTCTGATATTGGTATTTTTATCTTACAGTACTGTTTAACCATCATTGACAGCTCCCGGATTAATCCGGTTTCAGAGCAAAGTTTTTTTCCAGGTTCGGTGGTTCCTATCTCAGCAGATTCTCTGGTACAGGATTCTGCCCGGACCACCCAGTATCTTTTTCATAACTGGATTGGTATTGGGGCCGGATCGTATACTGGTTCGGTCCAGGATACATCAGTGTGTATGGATACTTCCATTACGGAAATAATTAAATGGGATAAAAATTTCAGGTTAGAGGTATCCACCGGTACGGACTTAGATAGTTGTTCCGGATGGTATGAAGAAGGCAGGGAGATTACCCTAACCCTTCCTTTAGTTATTCAGATTGAGGAAGGGGTAAGAAAGTCTTTTCTGGGCTGGCAGGGAAAGGGAGAAAAAATTATCTCTGATCAGGACACATCCATAACCCTGGCTATGAATACTCCGGTGGAACTGTCCGCAGTATGGCAAAAGGAGTATTTACTTACCCTGGATTCCGAGTATGATTCCCCCCTGGGACAGGGATGGTACCAGGAAGGTGACACAGTTCATATTAGTATTGATACTCTGGAAAGTGAAGAACAGGGCATCAGATATATTTTTATCCAGTGGCAGGGAACCGGAGATGGGTCATATACCGGTGCTTTTCCTGATACGGTAGTTGTTATGAGCAATCCAATTACAGAAACAGCTGACTGGAAAACTCAGTTTTTTGTAGAAATTGAATCTGAATACGGTAATCCTCAGGGAGAGAAATGGTACGATGATCAAAGTATGGTTCACCTGTCCCTGGACACGGTTGATTCCATCAGTCCGGAAGTTCGAGCCCGGTTTATCAGATGGAGTGGTAATGGATACAGCGGATCAGATCCTGATCCCCTATTTCAGATAACAGAACCCCTAAACCAGAGGGCAGAGTGGCACAAAGAGTATTGGGTAGATATTGTGGTTGATCCTGTGCAAGGAGGAGAGGTTAAACCTTTTGGAGAACCCGGTGCCTGGGTGGAGGCAGATCAGACCATCAGTTTCAGCGTAATTGAAAATATTAAAGATGGATATGGATTTTATTCCTGGAACGGGGATACCACTAGTAAGAATAAACAATTAAATGTGACTTTATCAGAACCTATGCATTTGAGAGCAGAGTTTAAAAAGGGAAGTGTCATTATATCTACTGTTCCATCAGGATTGAAAATTATTTCGGATGGAGCTGAATATACAGAACCCATGGTCTTTTTTTGGGAACCAGGTGAACAGCATGAAATTGATGTTCCCAGTCCTCAGGTTTTTGCTGATACCTGTAGATTTACTTTTAGTAAATGGAGTACCGAGGCAGCCAAACATCATTCCTTGAAAGTAGATGATGAACTCCAGAGGTTAACAGTGTATTTCAATTCTGAATATCACCTTAATCTGGAGTCCGATTATGCAGAAGAAACCATAAAAGGGGAAGGTTGGTATCAGTTAGGTGATACAGCGGTGGTTTCGATTGACAGTATTTCCCCAGATTCTGCTGGCAGACGGTATAGATGTTTGGGGTGGACAGGAACTGTGTACATTCCCGATCTCCAATTTAATATATGTATAAACGGGCCCTTGTTCCTCAGAGCGGAATGGATTGAGCAATATCTCCTTAAGGTTATAGTTATACCCCCAGACAGCGGTTGGGTGGAGTTAACACCTTCGGGTGATTGGTATGATTTAGACAAAGAAGTTAAACTGGAAGCGTTTCCTTCTAATAATAGGATAGAATTTATCACCTGGAGCGGCAGTGTTACTTCTTCGGAAAATCCCCTCCTCTACAGTATTAAACAACCAAGTTCTATCCGAGCACATTTTAATTCAAAATTTAATCCCGGGCCCGAAATGGCAGATATCCCAGATATCACCATCAAAGAGGATAGTGTTTATGAGATTAGGGTTGAGGATTATGTCACTCATCCTAGGGATTCTGGGAAAGACCTTGATTTCAGCATTCAGAACACTACCCATTTTATGCTTGATTATAATAGAGATACCCTAATACTTTATTTTATTCCCCGATTACACTGGTTTGGAAAAGATTCAATAATAGTAAAGGTGAGTGACCGATGGCAGGTATCAGATCAAGACACTTTTATTATGGAAGTCTTGCCGGTCGATGATCCTCCGGGAGAGTTTTCTCTCCTCTATCCCCAAAATGAAACGGTAATAATTGATACCACAGATTTTCTGGAGTTTTCCTGGGAAAAATCAAGGGAAGTAGATGGTGAGACAGTATGTTATGATCTATTCCTGGGAACAGATTCTTTATTTGAAAAAGAAATATTACTGGAACAAAGAAATATTTCTAAATCATATGTTACTCTCAATGTTTCTAATCTGCATTCAACCGTATATTGGAGGGTTTTAGCTAAAGATAAGAATAATGCAACCTGTTGTTCTCGTCCTTTCAGGTTAACTTCTGTGTTTAAAGATTGGAATATTTCCTTTAATAGCTATGCCTTGTATCAGAACTATCCCAATCCCTTTAATGCTGAAACGCAAGTTACCTTCTACCTCCCCCACACTGCAAAGGTAACTATTAAAATTATTGACACCTCAGGCAGAATAGTATCAATCATTGCTGATGATAGGTTTGGGAAAGGTGTTCATGTCCTCCCCTGGAAAATTACTGATTCCCACAATTACCAATTTTCCTCCGGAATATATATCCTACAGGCTCATTTAGGGTCAAGAATACTGCATAAGAAAATGATGGTGGTAAAATAGGTATACCCGGATTTACCTGGTTTACTAGATTAACAAGATTAAGGGAATTAAAATGATTAACAAGATAACGGGATAGAATATAAATTTATCCTTATTACCCATAAAGGGAATAAATAAACAAAACATAAAATAAAAGCAGAATAAAACCCTCCCACTTGGTTAATTCTTTTTTAAGGGTGAGAAAATAAAAAATCAGGGTGGCAATAACCATAATAGGTACTGCTTCTATTACTATACTATGAGGAATAATCAGAGAACCCATTAATCCCGGTATTCCCATGACCGCAAAGGTGTTGAAAATATTAGAACCCAGAATATTACCAACTGCCATTTCCGGTTTCCCTTTTTTGGCTGCAGTTATGCTGACCATGAGTTCCGGAAGAGATGTGCCCAGGGCAACTGCACTGGCAGATATTATTTCTTTTCCGATCGATAGTTTGGCTGATATGTAAATAATGGATTGGACTGTATAGTTGGCTCCCAAATATAAGAAAATTCCGCTTAATACGAGTTTAAATAAGGGTTTCCAGAGAGGGATGGCTGAACTTTCTTTCATGTCTTGCTGGATATTTATATGAACAAGAAGATGAATTTTATTTGCCTGACTACTTTGAATCATATAAATGACAAAGCCGATAAGGGAAAGTATAGCTTCAAATTTCGTGAATTTTCCATCCCATACCATTATGGTGAATAAGAAGGCTGAGCCCATCAACAGGGGTAAGTCCACCTTCTCCAGGTTATAGTTAATTTTCATTTTTTTGCTGTATACAGCACAGCATCCTAAAATCAGAAATATATTAGTTATGTTCGAACCAGTCACGTTTCCAATAACAATTTCAGAGGAATCTTTTATAACACTGATTATGGAGGTTATTAACTCGGGAAGAGAGGTTCCCAGAGCCAGTAAAGTTACTCCCACCATAAAAGAGGGAATTTTTAGTTTAATACCGATTTTTTCAGCAGCATTGGTAAAAAGGTCCGAAGATTTAACCAGAATGGCAAGATTGAGGATAAAAAAGGGAATTAAAAGAGCAATGTGCCAGTCAGCCATGTAATTTAATGCTCCAAGTTATTTAACAAACGTTCAATAATATCAATGGATTTTATATTTTCGGCTTCGGCATTAAAACTGGTGACGATGCGGTGCCGTAGAACAGGTTTAGCCACTGATTTCACATCATTAATATCGGGGGTAGTACGACCATCAAAGATGGATTTACTTT
>CAZKMO010000195.1:0-5492 GCA_964554015.1 uncultured bacterium | reverse complement strand
CTACAATATCATATTCGGGGCCAATATTGAGTCCCAGGTCGAATATGTAGCGCCGGGTTATTCTTTCCAGTTCAGCAAATGAGAAAAGGCTGGGATCAATAAAAACAACTCCGGCAGAGCCACCCATGGGTATATCCATTACTGCTGCTTTCCAGGTTTTAAGCATGGCCAGAGCCTGCATTATTCTCTTATCACTCAGGGGTAAATAGTGCAGACTTCCTTTATAAGGTCCAAGAATATTATTATGTTGAATTTTATAACCAGTTATCATTATCAGATCGCCGTTATCCATAATTGCGGGAAAATGAAAGGTAATTTCATTATCATTTTTTTTAATGATATTTTTTGCTTTAGGGGTTAATTGCAAGAGCCGGGCAGCCTGGTTAAAATAGGTATTCATTCTATCAGGTAAGGTGGTTTCTTTCATATTATAGTTCCCTTATTGCATAGTAAATCAGAATGGATATGGTTATAAAATTAAGGAAAGATACCTCTCTCTTTATATACAGTTTTTAAATGATCAAGGGCGACTATATAGGCAGCGGTTCTCCAATCAGTTTTATGTTTTTTAGCGGCAGTTGCAACTCTGGTAAAGCCATTGGTAATGATATGCTGCAGCTTGCTGTCCACTTCTTTCAGATCCCAGAATTCACTCCGTTTATTTTGCAGCCATTCAAAATAACTCACAATAACTCCTCCGGCATTGCAGAGAATATCAGGTATGAGATCAATATTTTTTTCCTGAAGAATGTGATCTCCTTCGATATCAGTGGGTCCATTTGCCCCTTCCGCCACTAATTTCACTTTCAGGTTAGGTGCAGTTTTTTTGGTTATCTGATTTTCCAAAGCCGAAGGGATAAAAATATCAGCCTTGATAGATAAGAATTCTTGGTTATTCATAGGTGCAGCTTTGCTATATCCTTTAATCATCCCTTTATTATTTTTAACATATTCGAGAAGATCGTTCGCATCTATACCTTTTTCATTATATATGCTTCCACTTACATCCTGAACTCCCAAAAGTTTTGCTCCCGAAGGTTTTAATAATATGGAAGCCCAGGAACCAACATTTCCGAAACCTTGTACAAAATAAGTAGCATTTTTCAGATTGAATTTTTTTAAGGCGGCCCATTGCTTGATAGTATACACAATACCCTGCCCGGTTGCTTTATCTCTGCCGATACTGCCCCCGGATTCAATAGGCTTTCCGGTGACCACATGAATACATCGATTCCTTTCATGAGGTTGGATGGTTGAGAGGTAGGTATCCATCATCCAGGCCATTATTTGAGAATTGGTATTAACATCCGGGGCGGGAATATCGTATTCCGGACCAATATTATTCCCCAGTGCATAGGTAAAACGTCGGGTTATGCGTTCTAATTCATCCATAGAATATTTATGCGGATCAAATTGGATTCCTCCTTTCGCACCACCCAGGGGAATACTTGATATGGCTGATTTCCAGGTCATCCAGGTGGCCAGGGCTCTGACCTCATCGATCTCAACTAAGGGATGAAACCGGAGTCCTCCTTTATAAGGACCGAGGGCATTATTGTGCTGGACCCGGTATCCGGTAAACATTTCCACCTCACCATCATCCATTTTAACCGGAAAATGCACTACTATTTCATTGGTGGTCCTGGCAAGTATTTTTCGAATATTTGGTTCCAGATTAATCATATCCGCAGCTTTATTAAATTGATGAATAACAGTGTCATATACAGTAGTTTCTTTCTTTTTGTTTATGAAATCATCATTCATTTTTTACCCCTTTTTTAATCTACATATAATCTTCACAATGCCATACTCCACCCTCCGGTTTGGGATGAGTACAGTTAAACCGATTTGAACAATTAATACATAAGCCGTTAAATCTTAATTTTTTATTTATAGTAGTTTTAGATTTTTTTGGTTCTTTTTTATTGGAAGTCTTGATTGAAATTTCTCCCCCAATTTCATATTCTTCGCAAAAAATGATATTTTCTTGGGATTGAATTCTGTAATTGCAGTCTTTATTGTATTTACAATTAACACAAAGGCTTTTTATTTCTGATGGTTCTTTTTCTTTCACCTCTTCTTTGGTTCCGGACCTGGGTTCTTTAAGCATGGTTTAGTCCTCCCTTGGTTAATTTTTATTTATTTTAATAAGTAATATTTATTCCCTTAACTTTCTGTTAATACATTAGATAGAAGGTCGAATACAGTGGTTTTATAGCAGTTTTTACGGTATTGACCTGGGTGTGATGGTGATAAGTATTTAGTATAATGGGATAGGATATAATGTAAAAATCGAGAAATGTATCTTTAATAGTCATAATATTTCCAAAAAAATCGGTTTACATCCCTTCAATCTTTTGATATTAGGTGTATACCAGAATTTTAATGGCGGTTTAAATTAATTAAAACTCGAAACAATGTCAAGGGAAATATTAAAATATCTTCCTGGAAAAAAATATAAATAATTACCTGAAATAATTTTTTTTTCTGCAAACTTTTTTATACTATATTAAGTCAAAACAAGTGAAAATAAAAGAGAGATTTCATGGATAGTTTAATAGAGAAAGCACAAAGGGGTGATACCAGGGCATTTGAGAAACTGGTAAAAAAATATGATCGGCAGATTCTTTCACTTGCCTATCAAATTTCTCAAAATATCCAGGATGCAGAAGATATTTATCAAGAGGTTTTTATGCGGGCCTTTAAAAATATTAAATCATTTAATAAGAAAAGCACATTTTTTACCTGGCTTTACCGTATAGCCATAAATTGCTCTATAACCTACTGTAATACCAGACAACGGAGGTATCATCCCTCCCTGGATGAGGAAAAAGATGAGTTTTCCTGGGAACCCTCGGATACAATGTTGACTCCGGATAAATCTGCTCTGAATCAGGAACTGAAAGAAAAAATTAAAAGAGGGGTAAACACACTTCCTCCCATGCAAAAAATGACTTTTATACTACGTTTTTATCATCAACTGAAGATTAAAGAAATTGCCCGCATAACCAATAAAGCGGAAGGAACCATTAAAAACTATTTATTCAGAGCCACCAGAAATATGCAGAAAAAACTTTCTCCCTACATGGAAAGTGAGGTGATATAAATGGGGAAAAAACATCTAAAAGATGAAGAGCTCTTTTTTTATCTAACCGGAGATTTGGACTCCGATACTATTTCCGGGATAGAAAGACATTTACAGGATTGCCCCTTGTGCCGGGATCGTCTGGCACAGGAACGGGCACTGTACACGACCATAAGGAATTCTGATTATCCGGTTCCGGCTAAGGGCGAATTAAAAAAGGTAAGAAAAAAATTAAAGTTTAATCTCAAACAGACTGCCGGTGAGAAAACCGACCATTCCTTTTCTCTGGGAGTAACTCTGCAATCATTGTTTTCCCCCAATTTTGCTTTAAAGTTTGTTGCCGGGGGTACTCTTTTTATAGCCGGACTCCTGCTGGGATTTTTGTTTTCAGGATCTGGTGAAAATTCTATTCAGAAACTTTTAAATAGTAATACCACTCGATTTGAAAAAATATCATTTCAATCCGAGGATAATGGTGAGGTTATGTTGGTGGTAGAGCAGACGAGGCAGCACATCCTCCGATTATCAGCTGATGACCCTCGGTTACTACAGGCTGCCATAAATATATTAAAGTATGACGAACGGGATAATATGCGGCTGAAAGCAGTTAAAATTCTGCAATATGCAGAGAAGAAAAAAGCGGTTGAGTTTGCCCTGGTGCAAAGTCTGCAGGCAGATCCCAATCCGGGAATCAGGTTACATGCTATTCAGATTCTTAAGAAATTTCCTCTTAATAAAAAGATTAAGGACGTATTAGTATCAGTGCTGTTCAAAGATACCAATTCCGGAGTACGATATGAAGCACAGCAATGCTTGGAAGAGTATAAGGAAAGCCCAGACTTTCCCTTAAAAAAAAATATGACAATTTAAATAAAAAGTGATAAGGAGGTACACCATGAATACCAAAAAAACAACTATGTGGTTTCTGATTTTATTGATAGGATTATCTTTTTGTACCGTGGTTTCCGCCCAGGAATTAAAAAAAGATGGTAAATACTGGGTAGGGGAAATAACCAAACGATTTCAGGTAGAAAAGACCGGTACCCTGGTAATGGATGAAATCAGGGGGAATGTCACTATTCGGGCCTGGAATAAAAATGAAGTATTGATCAAAGAAGAAAAACGCATGGATATTTTCTCCAAAAGCGAGGCAGAAATTGCTATGGAGAAATCGGAGGCAGGAATCAAACAGGAAGGAAATCGTATTACTGTCAGCGGGCCGGGATTCAACCGGAGCTGGATCAACAGTAAGTTCCAGATAACCCTGCCGGCCGGTTTCAGCTGCGATATTAAAACCAAAGGGGGAAGCATTGATATTGCCGGATTGAGCGGTGATGTGAATGCCTCCACCGGCGGGGGCAGCGTTACCCTGGCTGACATTGAAAGCAATGTGGATGTTTCCACCGGAGGCGGAAGTATTTCCGTTAAAAACGTAGGCGGAAACGTGGATGTATCTACCGGCGGGGGTAGTGTGAATGTGTTAGGGTCTGGTAAGAATGTGGATATCAGTACCGGCGGGGGCAGTGTAACGGTTAAGGGAGCCAAAGGTGAAAATGTGGATATCAGTACCGGGGGCGGCAGTATTACGGTCAGTGATGCCACCGGAGAATTCGATTTGTCTACCGGAGGAGGTTCTATACGTATCGAGCATGTAACTGCGGAAATAGATGCTTCCACCGGCGGCGGTAATATAGATATTGACGATATCCAAGGTAAACTGGATGTTTCCACGGGCGGGGGTGAGGTTGATTTAAAAATGGTCAAGGGAGCCATAACCGCTTCCACGGGCGGGGGTGATGTTTCCGCAGAAGTGACCCTTACCGATTTTTCTGTAAATCACACCATTGAACTGTCCACGGGTGGCGGTGATATTAATCTCAGCATTCCAGCAAAACTTCCCGCAACCATTGATGCCAAAATCGAATACAATATGCGTCATGGAAGGGAATACAGAATCGAGTCAGATTTTCCCTTAAAAACAGACGAAGATGAAAGTTTTGGACGTAAAACTATCTGGGGTAAGGGCGAAATCAACGGCGGCGGTGATTTGATTAAGCTGAGAACAGGCGGCGGGGATATTATTATTAAAAAGCAGTAAACCTTCATAGTTGACATTTAGTTCTCTTATAAACGGAGACAGGTTTTAGGATCTGTCTCCGTTTTTTGTCTGGAATTAGTATTTTCCGCAAGATAGTAAAAATCCAAAAAAAAAATCCAAAAGATAAAAGATAAAACAAAGGCAAAAGACAAAAGAAAAAATAAAGAATAAAACAGGTTAAGGATGAGGTTAAGGTTGAGAAAAAAAATCAATTAATCCCTGGGATAGTGGAATAATGGAATTGTGTAAAATTTCTACACCATCATTCCATTATTCCAATAAAGACTGGACTTCACACTGAATTTATTC